>CAMOYA010000003.1 GCA_946629635.1 uncultured Clostridia bacterium | reverse complement strand
AGCCGACGGTGACGCCGACCGCGGAGCCGACGGAAGCGCCCACGGCAGAACCGACCGCGGAGCCGACGGAAGCGCCGACGGCGGAACCGACCGCGGAGCCGACGGAAGTGCCCACGGCAGAACCGACTGCGGAGCCGACGGAAGCGCCGACGGCGGAACCGACCGCGGAGCCGACGGAAGCGCCGACGGCGGAGCCCACCGCGGAGCCGACGGAGGCGCCCACGGAGGAGCCCACCGCGGAGTCGACGGAAGCACCTGCGGAGGAACCGACCGCGGAACCGGCGGAAACGGTGACCGAAGCGCCGGAGGAAATCATCGAAGAGGTGGATCTGGACGCGGGGCTGTTTGTGGAAATTGAAGGCAGCATCGCATACAACGAGGGCGGTGAGCCGCTTTCCTGGATCGGCATGAGGAACGGGGTGCCTGCGGAAATGAAGCCCCGGCTCCAGGAGAACGACGGGCGGATCCGTGTGAGCCTGGACGATCTGGTTCGGTGCGTGCCGGGATGGGCGCTGACGGACGATGGTACGGTGGTGCTCGAAGCGGAGGGTCACACGCTGGGTATATATAATGAAAAAACCGGAATCGCCGCAACGATTGACGGAACGGAGATCCGGATTGAACCGGCGGATTTTGATTTCGGGAACGACGGACATTTCATCAGCGCTTCCTTCCTGGCCAATGCCCTGATGGGCACGGCCGAGTGGGATGCGGAGGAGAGAACGCTGATGCTGCGGATTCCTGTGGCGTCGGAGACGACGGACTGAAATGCATGAAACGGGCTGCATTTTGCCGGTGTATGCATTGAAATCGATTCCAGGGTTCGGTATCATAGGGCGCATCGCCGGAAGAACCGGCGGAATCCTTTCCGGACAGCACCGGAAAGCGGTAAGAGCGGAGACATAAGGAGGTGCTTTACCGTGAAAACTGCCAACATTCGACTCAGCCTGGTGGAAAATGTCAACAAGTTTGTCAATATTGTATCCCGCTATCCTTTTGAGATGGATCTTCGAGCCGGCCGTCATGTCGTGGATGCGAAATCGATCCTGGGGATCTTTTCCCTGGATCTGAGCCGCCCGATTGCGCTGGAGATCTACAGCGATGACTGCGATCAGCTGATGGAGGAGATTAAACCCTTCCTGGAGGAAACGGTTTAATCGTTAAAAGTCGCAAAAAAGACGAACAATATCGGGCAATAATCTTTTCATAATTCGGCTTTTATGCTAAAATGTGCAATCGGGGAAGTCTGAACGTTCCCCGATTGCATATTTTTGATGAAGAAATACGGAGGCTTGAACCACGATGGATAAGATTCGCAGAAACGAGCGGATGAGCGCCATGATGCGCCTTCTGTCCGGCGCACCGAATACGATTTTTACGCTGAGCAGTTTCTGCGATATGTTCGGTTCTGCCAAGTCGACGATGAGCGAGGATGCGGACCTGCTGCGCGCGATGTGCACGGAGTTTGATCTGGGCGAGGTGGAGACCGTGACCGGCGCGGCCGGCGGCGTGCGGTACAGGCCGGTGGTCAGCCGGGAAAGAGCCAGGGCGACGATCACGGAACTGTGCAACCGGCTGAGCGGAAGCGAGAGGGTGCTGCCCGGCGGTTTCCTGTATTACAGCGACATCCTGAGCACCCCGGGAATCGTCAACCGGATGGGAGAGATCATCGCAACGGAGTATTACGGCCAGGAACCGGATTTTGTGCTGACGATGGAGACGAAAGGCATACCGGTGGCCTTTTCCACGGCCAACGCGCTGGGCGTTCCGCTGGTGATTGCCCGGCATTCCTCAAAGGCTTATGAGGGCAGTGCGGTCAATATCAACTACGTATCCGGTTCCGGCAATATCGAAACGATGAGCCTGAGCAGGCGGGCGGTCAAAGGGGATCAGCGCGCGCTGATCGTGGACGACTTTCTGCGCGGAGGCGGAACGGCGCGCGGCATGATTGACTTGATGAGCGAATTCAATGTACAGGTTGCCGGGATGGCGTTCGTCATGGCGACGACGGTGCCGGAGAAGAAGCGGATCGCCGGAGCCAAGGCGCTGATGACCCTGACCGTGAAGGAAGGGGATCCGGATCTGGCGGTCGTCCGTCCGGCGGACTGGCTGTTGGCCTGAACGGATCGTTTGTCAAAGCTTCCTGTGTATGATATAATAATTAATTGATCTTTGCGGGAAGGGGGAAGGGAAGCTTTTGTATGACATGATGCCGCCGCAGCCGGTGCAGATGCCGCAGCCGCCGGAGAAGAAGCGCATGAGCGTTGCCCAGATCGTCCTGATCCTGGTGACGCTGGGGTTTGTAGCTTGGTATCTGATCACTTCCCTGACGCCGGAGCCGGCGCATTATGCCCGGATTACCGCCGGAACCATCGGATCCCGCTATGAGGGAGACTGTCTGATCATTCGGGATGAGATCCCCTTCGATGCGGAGGGCGTCAGCAGCGTGGACTACATTGCCGAGGAAGGCACGCCGGTCTACATGGGAACCACGATCTGCAACGTTTATTCCTCCGGGTTTTCCACGCGGGAGATGACCACCCTGCAGGATTACCGGGATCAGATCAAGGAGTATCAGCTCAAGCTTCTGGCGTCCGAGATCACTACAGACGCACGCATCGAGAAGCTGGAAAGCGACGTGATGACCCGGGCGAGGGAGGTTCGGGAGATCATCGGCGGAACCCGCGGCAATATGAACAATCAGGAAAAGCTCCTGAACAACGCGATTCAGTCCCGCCAGGCGTACCTGAAGGAAAAGTATTCCAATGATCAGCGTATGACCCGGCTTTATGACGATGAACAGAGCCAGCTTCAGCGGATCAGCAGCTGGACGAAGCCGTTTGCGGCCATGGGGACCGGAGTGGTCAGCTTCTATTCCGACGGATATGAATACGGGCTGACGGCGAGCAACTTCGACCAGTTTACGCCTGCCCAGGTTCGCAGCATGCTGAACGGACAAAAGCCGGACACCTCCGCGCTGCAGAAGGGGAAAACCACGATTTACCGCATCGTGCGGGACGGATACTGGTATGTGCTGATGATGATCCGGGACAGCAGCTGGAATCCGGTGGAGGGGGCCGAGTATGACCTCCGGCTGGAGAATTTCAAGGATACCACGGTTCGGGCCCGGGTAATCAGCTTTACGCGGACCGGCGGAGAGCTCCTGGTCCGCCTGAGCGTGGATTCGGAGGTGCAGCCGATTCTGTATGTGCGGACCTGCACCGGCATTCTGGGAGACAGCGTATCCAGCCTGACCGTGCCGACGCGGGCGGTTTTCACGCAGGACAATATGCCGGGCATTGTGCTGGTGGAAGACGGGTATGAATGGTTTATTCCGGTCAACGTGCTGGACCGGCAGGGGGATGTCGCCTTTATCGCGCCGATACAGCAGGGTGTGGTATATGAGGGGCAGACAGTCAGGCTGTTCTGAGTGATGGAGTGATTGCATGACGGAGGACGATCTCAGGGAGCGGATCGGACGGATCCGGACCGCGCTGGCGGAGGCTTCGGAGGGCAGGTACCCTGCGCCGAAGCTCATCGCGGTCACCAAGACGCACAGCGTGGAGGAGATTCTGCCCCTTCAGTCGCTCGGAGTGAATGAAATCGGCGAGAACCGGGTGCAGGAGATAAGGGAGAAGCTGCCGGGACTGGCCGGAAAGTTTCAGATCCATCTGATCGGCCGCCTGCAGCGCAACAAAGTCCGGCAGATTGTCGGGGACGTATGCATGATCCAGTCGGTGGACACCCTTCCGCTCGCCGAGGAGATTCACAGCCGGGCGGAGGCCAGGGGAATCCGCGTTCCCGTGCTGGTGGAAGTCAGTCCGGCAGGGGAAACCCAGAAGGGCGGCGTGCCCCTGAATGAGACGGAACAGTTTTTGCGGAGCATTGCGGGACTGCAGGGCCTCGATGTCCGCGGACTGATGGCTGTGATGCCGCTGACGGATGACCGGGACTTGCTGGACGGGCTTTTCCGGAATATGAGGGAACTGTTCGATCGCCTTCGGGCGGTGGACATCAGTGGAATCCGGATGGAGGAACTGAGCATGGGCATGTCCGGCGATTTCATGCTGGCTGCAAAACATGGCGCCACCATGGTCCGGGTGGGCAGCGCAATCTTTGGACCCAGAAACTGACGGGAACGACAGGAGAGGATTGAAATGGCACTGACGGAATGGATGAACAGGCTGAAGGGTATCTTCGCCCGCGGAGCGGAGGACGGATCCCGCCGCCCGGACGGGGGAACCAGCTGCTACCGTCCGCTGCAGAAAAGGATGCCCGGGGAGGAGAATGCTTCCGCTCAGATGGCTTCCGGGGAGGGAAATCCGCCTGTGCAGTATGCGCATACGGGTTTTACCGGCATGAATCCCCCCGTGAATTACAGCGGCTCCTTCAGTGCGCAGACCGCCTATCAGCAGCAGATGTCCTACGGCCAGCCATCCTATGCCAGGGAAAACAGCTACGGCATGTCTGCGTACGGACAGAGTGCGCCGGGCCAGCCGGCGATGGTTGATTCCCGGAACTATGCCCGGACCGGCATGAATCCGATGTCCTACGGGCAGGAAAGAGCGCAGTCCTTCGCGCAGCCGGTCGTCCGGGAGGAGCCTCAGCCTGCCGCCAGGCCGGAACGGGGATGGTTTGCTTCCCGGGAAAACCGGCAGCCGAACAACATTTCCTATATGCCGGGCGTTGCCCCGGATTCATCCTTTGCGGGGCAGACGGTGCATATCATTGTGCTGACCGGGCTGAAGAGCTGCTATGAAGCGATCGAATGCATGAAAAACGGCGAGACGCTGATCATTACGATGGAAGCCATCGCCAATGAAGGGGAGAGCGTTCGCTGCCAGGATATGCTGGCCGGAGCGGCCTTTACCCTCGGTTGCGGTGTTCGGTCGCTGCAGGGGCCGGGGCTCGTGCTGATCGCCCCGGAAAGCGTCCGGGTTTTGCCGGAGCAGCCGGTGAACCGGGCGGAACTGCCGCCTCAGTTTGCCCGCGCGCCTGAAACGCCTCAGATTCAGCAGAATGCCCCGGGCCGCAGGGAACGGAGGAGCAGCCCGCGCGCGGAGGAATTCAATGCGGCGCGGAACGGAGAAAGAAACAACTACAATCCCTATACCGGTACCATGCCGGCTGCCGCCGGAGCATACGGTACCTTCGGCGGATACGGATACTGAGCGCTCAGATGAAAGGAGCATAAGCCCATGGAAAGAATCACGGTGGATCTGATTTCCCGCAAGGAGTTTTCCATCTCATCCCGGGGATACAATCAGGAGGAAGTGGATAATTTTCTCGACGATATCTGCGAAGAAATGGAACGGATGGAAAATGAGATCATGACGCTGAAGCAGACGACGACGGCGGTCCGTCCGGAAGCGCCGGCGCGTTCTTCGGGCGTCAGCGAGGAGGATGAAAACAGCTTCCGGGAGATTCTGGAGATGGCCAGACAGGTGAAGGACGACACGATCCGGAAGGCCCGGGAGGATGCGGAAGCGATTCGTGCCAAGGCGGAAACGGAAGCGTCCGAGCGGCTGGAAGGCCTGAGCGAGGAGCATAAGGCGGCCCTGCAGAAGCTGGACGATCTCAAGGCACAGGCGGCCGAGTACCGGGAAAAGTTTGAATCGCTGCTGAAGGCGCAGCAGGAAGCACTGGAGAATGCTTCAGATCTGTTTTAAGCCTGAAGGAGGACATTATGTTTGGTCACCGCTTTGACGGAAAACGAATCAAGGATATTGATCCCATCGTTCAGATCACGCCGTACCTGATGCCGATGCGCTGCGATGCGCAGGTTTTCCTGGAACACAAGCTGGATTACGAAATGCTGTCCAGATATATTGTCCGGAAAACGCAGGAGGGTCAGAAGGTCACTTTCATGAACCTTCTGGCCGCGGCGTACGTCCGGGCGGTCGGCCAGCATCCGGAGGTCAACCGCTTTATATTCAACAAGCAGTATTTCTGCAGGAACAACTGTTCCGTTTCCTATACGGTGCTGAAGGATCCGCAGGATCCGGAGAGCGCGGAAACCACGGTGCGCATCAAGTTTGACCTGACGGACACGCTGTTTGATGTCCGGGACCGGATGAATGACGCGGTGGATCGGGCCAGAGCCACCGAGGACGGGGACTTTGTGATCCGTCTGGCACGGGGCGTGCTGAAAATTCCGGGGATCACCACTCTCATTGTCGCGCTGGTCCGGCTGCTGGACCGCTACGGCATTGCGCCGGGCGCCCTGATGGGGGAGCTGCCCTTCTACAGTGGGCTGTTCATGACCAACAATGCGTCCATCGGGCTGCATCATGTATGGCATCATATTTATAACTTTGGCAATGTCAGCCTGTTTATGGCGATCGGCAGCGTGCTCAAGGAGTCCTTTACGGATCGGGAAGGGAAAACCCGGATGCGCCGCTATCTGCCCATCGGCATCACCGCGGACGAACGGGTCTGCTCCGGTGCCCACTATGGGATGTTCTTCAACGACGTGATGCACCTGCTGGATCATCCGGAAGTGCTGGAAACGCCCCCGGAAAGCGTGAAATTTGACCAGGGCGTTGAATATCATGTGCCCAAGGTCGGTCAGAGCCGGTAATGCCTTCAGAAACCTCCGCCAGGTGCGGAGGTTTCTGACATGAATGAAGATGGAGCAGAAAACGATGGCCGGAAAAGAGAAGGGAAACGGATGTGAACTGTGCCCCCGCCGTTGCGGTGTGGACCGGAGCGCGGAGACCGGATTCTGTGGCATGGGGGAAGAAATGAGGATCGCCCGGATCGCCCCGCACTTGTGGGAGGAACCGCCGATTTCCGGGAGCAGAGGAACGGGAGCTGTTTTTTTCGCCGGGTGTACGATGCGCTGCGCTTACTGTCAGAACGCGGATATTTCCCATCGCAATGCGGGAAGGGAGTTTACGCCGCGCCAGCTGGCAGAATCCCTGAAACGCCTTGCGGATACCGGCGTGCATTCGATCTCCCTGATCACCGGAACGCATTTTGTTCCCCGGATTCTGGATGCGCTGGAGATCTGGCGCCCGCCGCTGCCGGTCGTATGGAATTCTTCGGGCTATGAGCGGGTGGAGACGCTTCGCCGCCTGGAGGGGGCGGTGGATGTATATCTGCCGGACCTGAAGCATTTTTCTCCGAGGATGGGCCGGCTGTGCGCCGGTGCGCCGGATTATTTTGAGGCCGCGTCGGCAGCGCTCCGGGAGATGTGCCGCCAGACGGCCGGCCCCGAATACGATGACAGCGGGATCATGAAGCGGGGAACGCTGATCCGTCATCTGATCCTGCCGGGGCTGACGTCGGAAAGCATGCGGCTTTTGACATGGATTCGGGATGAGCTGCCCGCCGGGACTCCGGTCAGTCTGATGCATCAGTATGTTCCGTGCAACGAAGTCGCCATTCCGGGACTGGACCGACGGGTAACGGAAAAGGAATACGCCCGGGTCCGGCAGCACATGGAGTCGCTTGGACTTCCGGGCTTTCTGCAGGAGGCGGATTCCGCCGAGAGGGATTTCATTCCGCTGTTCAATCAGGATGCAAGCTTCGTATAGTTGAGAATTGGGCGGTATTTGGATATAATAGATCTGTTTTTGAGAGAAGACCTGCATGGAACGGACAGGGGAGAGAGTGGTTTGAGCGAAGAAAGAAATGTACAGCCCCGCCGGCGCCGGAGGGCGCAGCGCGCGGCAGAAATGACGGAAATACTGCAGTCGGATCATATGCCGGAGGACGCGGCAGCCGAACGGACGGAAGAGCCGGCGCATCAGGCAGCAGCGGGGACGGCTCCGGAGCAGAATGACGGGAGGCAGCTTCCTCCGGTTCAGCCGGAGGAAGCCGCCTCCCCCATCCAGGGAGCGGACAGCCGCGTGCCGGCAAAGGCCCGCCAGATGAGCGCCGCGCCCTACGGGGAGGGCGGAAGAATTGCGCGCCGCCCGGGGACCCGGCCTGCGGACTCGTTCCGCAGGCCGGAGAGAGAAATGCCTGCCCGGATCGTGGAGCATCCTGTTGTGCGGCCCGAAAGAAGGGCGGAGGATGCCGGGGCGGTGAGCGGGCCGGAGTATCCGGATGCCGGAGCGGTGCCCAGAATGCCTGAATCCCGCGTACGGATCGGTTATGCGCCGGGACGGATGAGTGACGGCTTAACGCGCCAGATTCCCCGCCGCCCGGAAATGCCGGGCTCCGCGCCGATCCGGAACTATCCGGAGAACCGGTATCAGGCGGCCCCGCCGAAGGCGGAACGGGAACCGCAGGCAGGGCATAAAGCCAGGGGAAAGGCCCTGCGGTGGATCGTTGCGGTGCTGCTGGTGATGGGCGTGCTGCTGATCGGCGTCCTGGCGCTGCCTTCCGACAACAGCATTCGGGTCCAGGCGGCAGAGCTGGCGGAAAAGATGACGGGCTGGGCGGACGGACTCTTCAGGGAACCGCCTCGCGAGGCGGCCCGGATCAACAGCTTTTCCGTGACCGGAAACGAAGGGATCGCGCCTGCACTGGTGTCCTTTTCCGTGACGACGGAGACGCAGGTGGAGGATCTGCGGCTCGTGGATGAGGACGGCCGGGTGATTCAGACCGATCTGGTTCAGGAACGCAATTCAGAGGAAAGCGTATGGGTTCTGACCATGCGGGTGGAAAGCGGCTATGAAGGCGCGATCTTCCTGCAGGCGCATCGCGACGATGAAAACTGGGAGATGACGGACTATTCCGCGCAGGTGGCCATCGCGCCGCCGCTGACCGCAGCGGCAACGGCCGCAGCGGAAAGCGTCGGGGAGACGCCCGTGCCCTCTGTTTCGCCGGAACCTGTGGCGGCATCGGAGCCGGAAGCCGCGTCCGAAGAAATGACGGAGGAGTCTTCACCGGCATTGGCGGAGGAACTGCAGCCATCCGAAGAACCGTCCGGGGAGGACGCGCGCTTCGCCGCTGAAGCGCCTGAGGACGGGGAGGAGCCTGCGGCTGATGCGGAGGAGGCGACGGAAGAGCCCACCGCAGAGCCCACCGCGGTGCCGACGCCCGTACCGACGGATACGCCGGAGCCCACGCCGGAACCGACGCCTACGCCCCCGCTGGAAGCCAGCGCGGTGGCAGAGGCCAATCCGGAGCTTATTTCCACCAAAACGATTTACAGCGGCAAAAAGAAGCTGACGGAGTACAGCCGCTCGGCAAAGGACGCGTTTCATATGCCGCCTGCATGGGAGTATTCCCGGCAGGAAATCGGCGTGCTGACATTCCGGGGAAACGCTTTCCGTACCAACGGCGCAGTGGGAACGGCCAAGGGACTGGATACGCTTTCCGAGGCCTGGAAGACCGAAGCGGGCAGCATCGCCGGTGCCAATATCACCTATCACGGGATTGGGTGGACCGGGCAGCCGGCCATCGTGAAATGGAGCAAACAGGTTCGGCAGTCCAGCAACATGTATGAGGAAAAGCTGGAGAAAACAGGCCTGAAGGAAGTCATCATTGCGGGCCTGGACGGAAGCATTCGCTTTTTTGACCTGGATGACGGTACGCTGACACGGAACAACATCAAACTGGGCTATCCCATGCAGGGCACTCCGAGCGTTCATCCCGGAGGATACCCGTATATGAATGTGGGCCAGTATGCCCGGAAAATGAAGAACAAGACGGGCAAGATCGGCCTGAGACAATACAACCTGTACACCCAGAAGGAGCTGACGCTGATTGACGGGCTGGATACGGGTTACAAGCGGGCATACAACAACATCGGAAGCTTTGAAACCTCCGCGCTGATTGACCGGAAGAGTGACTGCGTGATTACGGCCGGGACCAACGGGATGCTGTATCTGATCAGCCTGAACAGCGAGTTTGACTGGCAGGTGGGTTCCTATGCATCCAAACCGTCCACCGTGGTGCTGACCTCCAGAACGAAGGCCCAGAACAGGAAGAATGCCTACACGGCGGTTGAATCCTCCGTGGCGATGTACGATCGGTATGTTTATTATGCGGATATGGGCGGCGTGCTTCGCTGCGTAAATACGGATATTCTTGCGCCGGTATGGGCGGTGGAAACGGAGGACGCGGTCATGTCCGCCGTGGCGCTGGACCTGGTCGGGGATGACGGAATCGCCCTGTATACGGCGAACATGCTGGAAAACCGGAAAAGCGGCGATGCCCAGGTGCGGCGCTTCGATGCGCTGAGCGGCCGGGAAATCTGGAAAACGGAAATCGGCGTGTCCAAGGATACGAAGAACAAAACGGATTCCGGTTTCAAGGCATCCCCGGTGATCGGGGAGCATGCCCTGAGCGGTCTGGTCTATTATACGGTCACCGGGCTGAACGCAGCGGGGCAGGCGCAGCTGGGGGTTGCGGACGACGTGAAGGCTGCGCTGATCGCCCTGGACAAGGAAACGGGTGAAATCCGCTGGGCGAAGGGACTGAGCGACCGGAGCGAATCATCTCCGATTGCCGTTTATGATGAGTCCGGCAACGGCCGAATCATCCAGTGCGCCTGGGACGGATCGATCATCATGGTGGACGGTCTGACGGGGGAAACGGTTTCAGAGATCGCGGTGGAGGGCAACATCTCCGCCTCGCCGGCCGCTTTCGGAAGCATGATGGTGGTCGGCACGACCGGAAAGGGCACCAGCTTCGTCTACGGAATCCGCATTGAGTAACATCCGACCTGGAAGCAGCAGAAAGGAAGAACAGACATGGCGAAATACCTGGCAGCGCTGGATCAGGGAACGACCAGCTCCCGAGCGGTGATTTTCACGGAGGACGGCAAGATGGTGGCCTCCTTCAATCAGGAGTTTCCCCAGCATTATCCGCATCCGGGGTGGGTGGAGCATGATCCGAAGGACATCCTGGATTCCCAGGTCACCAGCCTGCGCGAGGCGGTGCGCCTGAGCGGGGTCAATCCGGCGGATATTGCTGCCATCGGCATCACGAATCAGCGGGAAACCACGTTTCTGTGGGACCGGCGGACCGGCGAGTGCGTCGGCAACGCCATCGTATGGCAGTGCCGGCGCACGGCGAAGATGGTGGATGAGCTGACGGCCAGAGGCTGCGGCGACATGATCCGTGAAAAAACTGGCCTGGTTCCCGATGCGTATTTTTCAGGAACGAAGCTGAAATGGATGCTGGATTACTATAATCTGCATGAGCGGGCGGAAAAGGGCGAGCTGTGCTTCGGCACGGCGGACAGCTTTCTGTGCTGGAATCTGCTGGAAGGGCGGCCCCATGTGACCGATGCGACCAACGCCGGGCGAACCATGCTGTTCAACCTGCACACGCAGGACTGGGACGAGGAGCTGCTGAAGCTGCTGGATGTCCCGCGGGCATGCCTGCCGGATGTGGTGGATTCATCGGGCATCATCGGCATGCTGGACCCGGCGGTTCTGGGATGCCGGATTCCGGTGGCGGGCATGGCCGGCGATCAGCATGCCAGTCTCTTCGGCCAGGCCTGCCTGAAGCCCGGAGATGTGAAGAATACGTACGGCACCGGCTGCTTTATGCTGATGAACACCGGCGATCAGCCGGTCCGCAGCGAAAACGGGCTGCTGACCACCATGGCATGGCGGATCGGCGGAAAACCGACCTATGCGCTGGAAGGAAGCGTTTTCATGGGTGGAGCGACCATCCAGTGGCTGCGGGACGAGCTGAAGATTATTTCCCATGCCGCCGAAAGCGAGGCGCTCGCCCAGTCCGTTCCCGGCACCGGCGGAGTTTATCTGGTCCCGGCGTTTACCGGCCTGGGGGCACCCTGGTGGGACAGCTACAGCCGGGGGACGCTGATCGGCATGACCCGGGGAACCGGGCGGCCGCAGATCGTCCGCGCGGCGCTGGAGGCGATTGCTTATCAGAGCGCGGATCTGATGGAAGCCATGATCCGGGACTGCGGCCATCGGCCGGAACAGCTGCAGGTGGATGGGGGCGCCAGCGCCAATGCTTTTCTGATGCAGTTCCAGGCGGATATCAGCGCGATGCCCGTCGTCCGGCCCCGCGTGCTGGAAACGACGGCGCTGGGCGCGGCGCTGCTCGCAGGGCTGGGCGTTGGCATGTATACCGACCTGACGGAAACCGCCGCGGTATGGCAAAAGGATCTGGAATTTACCCCCAAAATGGATGAAGCCACCCGGCTGCTGGAGCTGGGTGGCTGGCACAGGGCAGTGGAGAGAAGCCTCGGGTTTGCCCGGTAAGGGAATTCTCCGGACGGATTATGCCTGGGGGCTGCGGATCGAACGGAGCGCTTCCACGGCATATACGACCATGGCGACCAGCGCCAGGCCCACGGTGATCCATAAAAGGATCAGATCCAGCCGGGTGCCCCAGGCGGCCAGCTCTCCGTGAAAGAAGGAGAGGATCAGCGCCGCGATGAAGCAGACCTGGGCGGCCTTGCCGATATAGTTGCTGTATACGACCACGTTCCGGCTCAGCATGAACAGCCCGCCGATGACCATGAGCAGCTCCTTGACGCCCACGATGATGATGGCGGTCCACGGAAACACGCCGGCACAGCCCTGACAGATCATCGCGGTCAGCACCATCAGCTTGTCGGCCAGGGGGTCGAACAGCTTGCCGAAGTCGGTAATCTGATTCAGCCGGCGGGCGAGCATGCCGTCGAACATGTCCGTAATGCTGGCCACGGCAAATACAGCGAGCGAGGCCTTTTCCTGCCCGTTGACAAAAAGGATGACGAACACGGGAATCAGGATCAGGCGGATCATGGTCAGAATATTGGGAATGGTCCATACGTTGAAAAACAGCCTGCGGATTTTTTCTTTCAAGAGGGTTCAGCTTCTTTCGGATGAATGATAACAAAAACAATAGTATGATTTCTACATTTCCCGCGGAAATCCTTCTTCGGGCGGGAATCGGTCAGGAGGGTTCAGATGGTACGACAGGATGGAAGGCTTCCGGAGGAAAAACGTCCGGCGACGATTGAAACGGACTTTGTGCATACGGCGTATGGCAGCTGCCTGATCGCCACGGGAAACACGCGGGTGATCTGTACCGCGAGCGTGGAGGAGACGGTGCCTCCCTTTCTGCGGGACAAGGGTCAGGGCTGGGTGACGGCGGAGTATGCCATGCTGCCGGCGTCCACGGCCCAGCGGAAGAAGCGCGACGGGATCCATAAGGACGGCCGGGGAGTGGAAATTCAGCGGCTGATCGGACGTGCGCTCCGCCAGGCGGTGGATCTGAAGGCGCTGGGAGAAAGGACGATTACGCTGGACTGCGACGTACTGGAGGCGGACGGCGGAACGCGGACGGCTTCCATAACCGGTGCGATGGTTGCGCTGACCTGTGCGGTGGACAGGCTGATCCGGGAAGGAAAGCTGATGATCAGTCCGATCGTCCACCAGGTCGCTGCGATCAGCGCCGGCCTGGTCGACGATCAGCCGTGCCTGGATCTGTGCTATGCGGAGGACAGCGGCGCGCAGGTGGACATGAACTTTGTCATGAATGAACGCCGGGAGTTCATCGAACTGCAGGGAACCGGGGAAGGCCGCGCGTTCAGCAATGAGGAACTGAATACGCTGATGAGCTTCGGCATGAAGGGAATCGCGGAGCTGCAGCAGCTGCAGCGGGAAGCACTGGGGGACCGCGCGCGGCACATTGCGCCCAAACCCCTGCTGCTGGCCGCGACGGGCAATGAGAACAAGCTGCGGGAACTGCGGGAAATGTTCCGGGATTATTATACGGTGGTGCCGATGACGGCCGCCGGCTTTTACGGGCCCATCGACGAAAATGCGTCCACCTTTGCAGGCAATGCCGTGATCAAGGCGGAAGCGGTATGCGCGGCCACCGGCCTGCCGGCGATTGCGGATGACAGCGGCCTCAGCGTGGATGCGCTGGACGGGGAACCGGGGGTACTCAGCGCCAGGTATTCCGGGGAGCACGGAAACGACGAGGCGAACAACGATCTGCTTCTGCGCCGGATGGAAGGCCGGGAGGAGAGAAGCGCGGTCTTTGAATGCGCGCTGGCGCTGAAGCTGCCGGGGCAGGATACGATCGTCACGGAAGGCCGGTGCCCGGGCACCATTCTGCATGCGCGCCGGGGGACGGGCGGCTTCGGATACGACCCGCTGTTCCTGTATGAACCCATGGGCAAAACGTATGCCGAGATGAACGATCAGGAGAAGAATGAGATCAGCCATCGCTCCCGGGCGGCGGAGAAGATGCGCGAGGTGATGCGCCGGATGGCGCAGGCAAAGGAGTGAGCGCCTGTATCCGCGCTGTTTTTTGAGCAAAGAGCCCGCGCAAACCTTGACGGACAAAGGGCAAGCGTGTAAAATAAAGAAGATTGGAAAGACATAGATAAGTGGAGGAAAGCAGATGCTTCACGATGGAAAAATCTGGGTCGGTACATCCGAAAACGGTCCGGTATATCTGCTGCCTTCCATGGCGAACCGGCATGGGCTGATCGCCGGAGCGACGGGGACGGGGAAAACGGTCTCCCTGAAGGTCCTGGCGGAAAGCTTTTCCGACATGGGCGTTCCCGTTTTCCTGAGCGATGTGAAAAGCGACCTGAGCGGTATGGTGCAGCCCGGGCAGAGATCCGAGTCTCTGGACAGGCGCCTGCTCGGCTGCGGGGTGGATGCGGATGCCTTTGTGTATCAGAGCTATCCGACCATGTTCTGGGATGTATACGGCGAGCAGGGAATGCCGGTGCGTACCACGGTGGAGCGGATGGGTCCGCTGCTTTTGAGCCGCATGCTCGGCCTGAATGAGACGCAGAGCGGCGTGATGAACATTCTCTTCCGCGTGGCGCATGACCGGGGGTATCCGCTGGATGATCTGCAGGACCTCAAGGCGATGCTGGTTCATATCGGTGAGCACGCGAAGGAGCTTACGCTGAATTACGGCAATGTTTCCTCTGCCAGCGTCGGGGCGATTCAGCGGGCGGTGGCCGTTCTGGAGGATCAGGGAGGGAACACCTTCTTCGGCATGCCGGAGATCAATATCGGCAACTGGCTGACCTGCGATGAGAACGGCAGAGGATATATCAACATTCTGGCGGCGGACCGGCTCTTCAATAACCCGACCATGTATTCCACCTTCCTGCTGTGGATGCTTTCCGCGCTGTATGACCTGCTGCCGGAAAGGGGCGATGCGGAAAAGCCGCTGATCGTCTTCTTCTTCGATGAAGCGCACCTGCTGTTCAATAACTGCACGCGGGCGCTGATGGAAAAGGTGGAGCAGGTCGTACGCCTGATCCGCTCCAAGGGCGTCGGCGTATATTTCATTACCCAGAGCCCGGCGGATATTCCCATGACGATCCTGGGCCAGCTGGGCAACCGCATTCAGCACGCGCTCCGGGCCTATACACCGCTGGATCAGAAAGCGGTCAAGGTTGCCGCGCAGACGTTCCGGACGAATCCGTCCTTTGATACAGAGGAAGCCATCACAACCCTGAAGACCGGGGAGGCACTGGTATCCTTCCTGGATGAGCATGGCGCTCCGGGCGTGGTCGAGCGGGCGACCATTCTTCCCCCGCAGAGTCATATGGGCGCGATCAGTGCGGAAGAACGCGCCCGGGTGAACGAGGACAGCCCTTACCGGGGCGTCTACGATGAAGCTGTCAATCGTGTCAGCGCCTATGAACAGCTGAACCCTGCGCCTGCAGTCCGGCCGCAGGTGGTGCTTCAGCCCTGGGCATTTTCCGCACAGCCCGTCATGGCGCAGACCATTCCTCAACCGACCCCTCTCGCGGCGCAGGTGAGCACCGCGCAACAGAACATGGCGAATACGTTCAAGGTTTTCAACCCCACAACCGGCGAGTATGAAGAGAAGCAGATCGAAGGCATGTCTCCTGTGGCCGAAGCGGTGCAGCCTGTGGTGGAAGCGGTCCAGCCCGTGGTGGACGCGGTTCAGCAGGTACCCCAGATGGTGCAGCAGGCGGCTCAGCCCGTCATGCAGGCGGTCCAGCAGGCAGCCCAGCCGGTGATGCAGGCCGTGCAGCAGGCGCCTCAGATGTTCCAGCAGGCGGCGCAGCCGGTCGTTCAGGCGGTCCAGCAGGCGCCTCAGATGGTGCAGCAGGCGGCCCAGCCCGTGATGCAGGCGGTGCAGCAGGCGGCACAGCCGGTCGTTCAGGCCGTGCAGGGCATGGTTCAGCCGAATCAGCAGGTTCCGACGATCCAGGTTCAGCCCCAGCTGCAGCAGATGCCCATGCTGGTTCAGGATCCGGTGACGGGCCAGATGGTTCAGCAGATGGTGACCGTTCAGTATGATCCCGCCACCGGCACCTATGTTCCGGTGCAGGCACCCGTGGATCCCAAGGTGCTGGAAGAGCAGCAGAAGGCAGCGGAAAAGGCTGCGAAGGAAGCCGCCCGCCAGGCCAAGGAAGCGGAAGCGGCAGCCCGCCGTGCCCGGGCGGATGAGCTCCGGGAAGAAGCGGCCGAGCGTGCCCGCCGGAACGACTCCGTGGCCGGCCGGGTCAAGAATACCGCCATTTCCACGGCAACCCGTCAGGTGGTCAGCAGCCTGACCAAGGAGATCGGCAAGGCGGTCAGCAACCTCTTTGGCGGAAACAAGAAGTAAAATGGGTTTCATGGGCTTTGGCTCTGAACAATAAACGGAAGATTTGGGGAGGAAAAGGTTATGAAGAATTTTCTGAAGGAGTTCAAGGAGTTTGCCATCAAGGGTAATTTCCTGGATATGGCCGTTGCGGTCGTTCTGGGCGGTGCCTTTGGTAAGGTCGTCAATGCGGTTGTGGAAATTTTCCTCAATCCGATCCTGGAAAGCATCGCGATCGACGGCAGCGGCAAGGTGGGCTGGCTGGGCAGCATCATCAACTTCTGCGCGATCGTCGTGGAATTCCTGATCACCGCGCTGATCCTGTTCCTGATTGTCAAGGCGTTCAACAAGGCGAAGGAAGCGACGAAGAAGCCCGAAAAGCCCGCTGCTCCCACCACCAAGAAGTGCCCCTTCTGCTGCAGCGAAATCGACATCAAGGCGACCCGCTGCCCCAACTGCACCAGCGAGCTGAAATAATGATCCCGGATGCGGTTTGACCGTTTTCGGAGCCCTGCGCGATCGGGGCTCCTTTTTTGTGCCTTGACAAGAACCGGAAGAACAGATATCATTCATACCGCAAACCTTATCACGAGTGACCGAGGGACGGGCCCGATGACGTCACGGCAACCGGCTTTTCGCTTGGTGCCAAATCCCGCAGCGCGCACACCCCGGCAGGGAGCGCTGGCAGATAAGGCCAATCGAATTCCGATTGAGTCCGTCTGGCTTGTGTGCATGCCAGACGGTTTTTTTGCCCCATGGAAGGCCGGGAGGCACAAGGAGGTTTTTGAACGATGCGCAGACTGTTTACTTCTGAATCGGTGACGGAGGGACATCCGGACAAACTGTGTGACCAGATTTCCGATGCGGTGCTGGACGCGATTCTGGAAAAGGATCCGAAGGCCCGGGTCGCCTGTGAGACATTCGCCACCACGGGCATGATTACGGTGATGGGCGAGATTTCCACGACCACATACGCGGACATCGCCGCCATTGTCCGCAAAACGGTGACGGAGATCGGCTATGACAGCCCGGAAAAGAGCTTTAACGGCCATACCTGTGCCGTCATGACCGCGATTCACGATCAGAGTCCGGATATCGCCCAGGGCGTGGACAACGCGCTGGAAACCCGGAACGAACAGGCGGAGGCGGATACCGGGGCGGGCGATCAGGGAATGATGTTCGGGTATGCCTGCAATGAGACGCCGGAGCGCATGCCGCTGGCGATTTCGCTGAGCCATCGGCTGGCCAGGCGGCTGGCGGAGGTGCGGAAGCAGGGAATCCTTCCCTTCCTGTATCCGGACGGAAAGACGCAGGTGACGGTTGTCTATGAGGACGGAAAACCGGTGGCAGTGGACACTGTGGTTGTATCCGCACAGCATGCGGCGGACGCGACCCAGGAAGAAATCCGCGCCGGGATCCTGGAGCATGTGGTGAAGCCGATCATTCCGGCGGAGCTGCTGAATGCGGATACGAAGTATTTCGTCAATCCCACCGGGCGCTTCGTTCTGGGCGGCCCTGCGGGCGATACGGGGCTGACCGGCCGGAAGATCATCGTGGACACCTATGGCGGTTCGGCCCCCCATGGCGGCGGCTGCTTCAGCGGCAAGGATCCGACAAAGGTGGATCGCAGCGCCGCCTATGCTGCCCGCCATGCGGCGAAGAATGTCGTGGCGGCGGGACTGGCGGACCGTTGCCAGATTCAGCTCGCGTATGCCATTGGCGTGGCGGAGCCCGTCTCCGTCCTGGTGGATACCTTCGGCACGGCGACCGTACCGGAGGAAAGGATTGCGGAAGCGGTCAGAAAGGTGTTTGATTTCCGGCCGGCGGCGATCATCCGGAGGCTGGATCTGCTCCGCCCGATCTATCGGCAGACTGCATCCTACGGCCATTTCGGCAGGACGGATATCGACCTTCCCTGGGAGCATGAGGACATGACGGAAGCGCTGAAGGCCGCCGTAAAATAAGATACAAAACGCTCCGGCATGCTGCATGCCGGAGCGTTTCTGTAAGCGCTGATTATTTGATGATCTCACCCATGGTGCCGTTGACCGCGCAGGCGGCATTGGATTCATCCGTATCGATGTGCATCGCGAGGGAGAACTTTTCGCTCACGCGAACCACCACATCGCCGAAGATCAGGCTGCGGCCGTTGGTATCCACCTTCACGCAGACGGTATCCTTATCCTGGACGCCATACTTCTCCGCATCGGCGGGCGTCATGTGAATATGACGCTTGGCGGCGATCACGCCTTCCGGCACTTCAATTTCACCTGCGGGGCCGACCAGCTTGCAGGCGCCGGAACCGGCCACATCACCGGATTCCCGGATCGGAGCGGTCACGCCGATGGTGCGGGCGTCGGTCAGGGAAAGCTCGATCTGGGTGGCGGGGCGGACGGGCCCGAGGATCCGGACGCGCTTGAGCGTGTTCTTGGGACCGACGACATCCACCTGCTCCTCGCTGGCAAACTGACCGGGCTGGGACAGCCAGCTCTTCACGGTCAGCTCATGACCGGCGCCGAACAGCTTTTCCAGATCTTCCTGGGTCACGTGCACGTGACGGGCGGAGGTTTCAACGATAAACTTATCCATGATAGCAAGACCTTCCTTCCATTGCTGAGATACTTTTATTATATGCCATCCGGCACGCAAACCGCAAGTGGCATGAAATGATTTATTTCGCTGAAACGGAATCGGCCATGGCCGCGCCCCGAATTGACGGCAAAAGGCTTGTGAAGTATAATCGACGCAGGAATCTTCATTTCAGGCGTCTTTCGGATAAAGGGAAACGAAAGGGATGGGGATGCTTCCCGGAAGCATTGCCCGGAAAGGAAAAAGCATGGAATTGATCAAGAGCTTCTCTGTGGATCATATGCATATGGTCCCCGGTATTTACACCAGCAGGACGGATACGCTGGGGGCGGAGACGGTGACCACCTATGACATCCGGCTGAAGCGGCCGAACAGGGAACCGGTGATGGATGTGGGCGCGATGCATTCGCTGGAGCATCTCATCGCCACGTATCTCCGCAATGATCCGGACTGGAAGGACGATGTCATTTACTGGGGCCCCATGGGATGCCTGACGGGCTTTTATCTGATCCTCAAGGGAAGCCGCGCGCCGCAGGAGCTGTACGGTCTGATGCTGGCCGCCTTCCGGGCGGTGGAGGATGCACGCGAGGTGCCTGGGACGGCGCCGGAAAACTGCGGGCATTACCTGATGCACAATCTTGCCATGGCCAAATGGTACGCCCGGGAGTTCGCGTCCTACCTGGAGGCCAACGCCGGAAACAGCGATATCTTTGAATACCCGGGAACGGAACGGCCGGTGACCGGGGAAGGGCAGCGCGTCTTTGACTCGTAACGCATGCGCCGCGCGGGAAGCCAGGCCGGAGGGCCGGTCAGAAACGGGGAGAGCGAGAAGATGAAATCTGCAGAGTATATGCCTTTTCCGCCGGCGACGCTGCTGAACCCGACGCCGGTCGTGCTGGTCAGCTGCGCGGACCGGGAGGATCCGGAAAGAAGAGACATGGTGACCGCCGCATGGGCGGGCACCGTGAATTCGGAGCCGCCGGTTGTCTCGGTCAGCCTTCGGCCGGAGCGGTATTCCCACGGGCTGATTGCCGCCTCCGGTGAATTCGTCGTCAACCTGGTGGATGAAAAAATGTGCCGCGCGGTGGACTTCTGCGGCGTGCGGAGCGGGCGGGATCTGGATAAGGCGGCGGAGACGGGCCTGCGGTACCGGAAGGCGGAGGGGCTGGAGATCGCGCCGGCGGTGGATGGCGTTCCGGTCAGCCTCAGCTGCAGGGTCCGGCAGCGGATTCCCCTGGGAAGCCACGACCTGTTTCTGGGCGATGTGATCGCCGTCAGTGTGCGGAAGGATCTGGTGGATGAGCAGGGTACGCTCCGCCTGGAGAGGGCCCGGCTGATTGCCTATAGCCACGGGCTGTACCAGAAGCTGGGGGATGTCATGGGCTTTTTCGGCTGGTCGGTCGCCCGGGAAGAGGTGTTCCGGAAGCGGATGGCGCGCTATCGCGTGCCGCCGAAGCGGACGGGAAAAGGTTGAAGCGCCCGAAGGATTTGGGTATAATCACAGTCGGAGCGGTTTTTCCGCATTCTGATGATGAATGAAGGAGGTTTTTTCATGTCTGAAGTGAAGTATGAACTGGCTCATGTGGGAATCAACGGCGCCAATCCGGAGGAAGCGCTGGAGATTGCAAAGCTGTTTGCGGATATGTTCGGGATGCCTGTCAAGGAGGGCAACAGCTCCAACTTTGCCGGCAGCGCGGTGGAAGTGATGAAGACGCCGTACAAGGGACGGCTGGGGCATATCGGCGTGGCGACGCCGGACTGTGCGGCGGCAGTCAGGGATCTGGAATCTCGCGGATACGAAATGGATATGACGACGGCCAAGTATAAGCCGGACGGAACGCTGAACGCCGTATACCTGAAGCAGGAAGTCGGCGGATTTGCCGTCCATATCGTCAAAAAACCCTGATCCGAGGAGAAGCATAAGATGAAGAGATGGCTCGCCTGCTGCCTGGTCCTGGCGGCGCTCATGATGGCGGGAATCGCGATGGCGGAAGGCGATTTTCCGGAACTGAATGCGGAAGGGTTTCTGGACAGCGGCGAGTTTGTCTATGAAAACGAAGCAGAAGGGGTCTGGCGCTATTGCAGCGATACCCTTCGCGTGGAGATCATCCGTTACAGCCAGGCGAAACCGAAGCTCACCTGGTTTGAAGCGGAAGTGTTCAGCCGGGACGGAACGCTCTGGCACATGATTCCGGCGGATCCGGAGAACCGGTGGAAGGGCGATGAGTATCCCTATAAGATTACCCGGATCAACCGCACCGTGCTGGCCATCAACAGCGATTATGCCCAGCTGCGGATGAAGCAGAAATCCCGGGTGGGGATCATCATCCGGGCAGGGGAGATCATTTCATCCAAAACGAGCGCGAAGAACAAAGGCTCATTTCCGAACCTGGATACGCTGGCCATTTTTCCGGACGGGAATATGGAAACCTTCTGGAGCGATGAGCTGAAACCGGAAGAGTATCTGGAAAAGGGCGCATCGGATGTGCTGGCCTTCGGCCCGTGGATGATCCGGGACGGGGAACGGAATGAGGCAGGCCTGAAAAAATACGGGACATCCCGGCAGCCCCGCGCGGGGATCGGGATGGAGGAACCGGGCCATTACTGGGCGATCATGGTGGAAGGCCGCAGCAACCGCAGCAGCGGTACATCCGTTGCCGGGCTGGCGGACCTGTTCATGAATAAAAACTGTACCGTGGCCTTCAATCTGGACGGCGGGCAGACGAGCACGATGGTCTTCATGGGCAGGCAGATCTGCGAAATCAAGAACGAGTACAACCGCCGGATCAGCGCGCGCAGAACGGCGGAGATCCTGGGCATCGGCCAGTCGGAGCTGGTCGCGTCCCCGGATGATCCTTTCTGAAGGACCGTCTTCCTATCCGCTGGAGGAAGCGCTGTGGGACGCGTATTTCTGGATCTGCATGGAGGAAGCGGTTGCGCATCCCCGGGAGACCATCCGATCCGAAAGGAAGCCCTGGAACAATCCGGTATGATCCTGGAAAAGGATCAGAGGACAGGATCAGTTGGTCCGCCGGGAAACATGAAAACGCTTACATCTGACTATGCTGCTGAAGGGCAGCATTTTTTTTCGTGACAAACATAAAAAAAGCAAGCGATGATCGATTTGTCCGAACATATTGTTTTTCAAGGACATTATCGTTAACCGATAACGTTTTCGACATGTTGGATCCGGTATAAAAAACGAAAGATTACAACATATAGTGCTTGCAAAAAGATCCCTTTCGGAGTATACTACGTTCCGCGGAAATGAGATATTAGGATTCAAGAGATGTCGATAACAGCGTTACGTCGCTGTTTGAGAATATTGCGGCATTGCCGCGAAATAAAAAAGGAGGAACCCTTATGAAGAAGATCCTTTCCCTGGTTCTGGCTCTGGCGCTCGCGATCGGCATGATGAGCTTCGCGACTGCTGAAGACGGAAAAATCAAGCTGGTCGTCTGGTCTTTCACCAACGAACTGCAGGGCATGATCGAGAAGTACTATCTGCCCAATCATCCTGAACTGGACATCGAGTTCCAGATCTATCCGACTGATGGCAATGCCTACACCACCAAGGTTGACAACACCTTCGGTGCCAATGCCACGAGCGACGAAGCTCCCGACATCTTCACCCTGGAAGCTGCTTTCGTGAAGCACTATGTTGAGTCCGACTGGACCGGCGATCTGAAGGACATCGGATTCACCGACGAAGAGCTGGCTGTTGCGTTCCCCGTGATGGCTCAGATCGGTCAGAACTCTGCCGGCGTGCAGAAGGGCCTGTCCTGGCAGTCCACCCCTGGCGTTCTGATGTATCGTGCTTCCCTGGCTGAGAAGTACCTGGGCGTCAAGACCCCCGAAGAAATGCAGGCGAAGGTTGCTGACTGGGATACCTTCCTGGAGACCGCTGAAGAACTGAAGACCGCTTCCAACGGCGAAGTGAAGATGATCATCGGTTCCGGCGACATCTGGAATGCTTATCAGTATCAGCGCTCCGAGCCCTGGGTTGTTGATGGCAAACTGGTCATCGACGACGAACTGCTCGACTTCGAAGAACTGGTCAAGACCATGGAACAGGATGACCTGACCCACAAGGGCGGCGCCTGGTCCGAGCCCTGGTTCGCCGGTATGCGCGGCGAGCTGCCCACCCTGTGCTACTTCCTCCCCACCTGGGGCCTGCACTACACCCTGAAGCCCAACTGCGTGGCTGGCTGGGATGCTGAGAACCCCGACAGTGAAGAGAACATCAAGAAGGCAACTGAAGAAGGCACCTACGGCGACTGGCGCATCACCGATGGCCCCGTGGCTTACAGCTGGGGCGGCACCTGGATGGGCATCAACGCTGCGAAGGCCGCTCAGGCTGACGATGCCAAGAAGGCTGCTATGCATGACCTGATCAAGTTCTTCACCCTGGATGATGACTTCCTGACCCAGTATGCCAAGGACTCCGGCGACTTCGTTGGCAGCAAGGCTGCTGTTGACAAGATTCTGGCCGAAGGCGGCACCCCGAACCCCTTCCTGGGCGGTCAGGACCACTACGCCATCTTCGCTTCCGCCGCGGCTCTGGCCAACGGTTCTCTGATGAGCGAATATGACGACACCATCAACTCTCTGTGGAACGACTATGTCACCACTCCCTACACCAAGGGCGAGAAGGATCTGGACACCTGCCTGACTGAGTTCAAGGAAGCTGTCGCTGCTGCGATCACCACGATCACTGTTGAATAATCATTTGACAGTTCTGTAGCAAACAGACAAACCTTCGGGGCTGTCTCTTGCCAACGAGGCAGAGGCAGCCCCTTCTTTTCCCCGCGTCAGGGTTCGAGGCATGAGGAGTGGGAAGGAGATTCGGAGGATTCCTTCTCAGTCCTCATTCCTCGCCGGTGCGCGGGAATGATTACACAAAAAGGGGTGGATTTATGCAAGCGCAGGCAACCTCTGGGCCGAAAAAGAAGGTCAAATCGATCAGCTATAGCCATTGGGGTTATATCTTCATCGCTCCCTTCTTTATCACGTTCCTGATTTTCGGTCTGTATCCGATCATCTTTACCTTCCGGACATCCATTACGGATGCTGTGGGTTGGGAAAAGATTCTGAACAACAACATCATTGGATTCGAGAACTTCCGGCAGCTGTTTGATCCGAACAGCCTGGTGTACAGCAAATTCTGGGGCTCGCTGGGGAACACGATGATCATGTGGTTCTTCAACTTCGTCCCGCAGCTGGGCCTGGCACTGATCCTGGCCTCCTGGTTTACGGACAGCCGCCTGCACCTGAAGCTTCAGGGCTTCTACAAGACCACGATCTTCATGCCGAACATCATTACCGCCGCGACCATCGGTATGCTGTTCATGAGCTTCTTCGCGTTCCCGATCGGCCCGGTGAACACCTTTGTGCAGACATCCGGTATCGCCAATATGCCGATTGAGTACTTCCGCTCCGTGGCATGGAGCCGCGGCCTGATCTCCTTCATCCAGTGGTGGATGTGGTGCGGCAATACCATGATCATCATGATCGCGGGTATTTCCGGTATCAACCCCAGCCTGTTCGAGGCGGCGCTGGTGGACGGCTGCACCTCCCGGCAGACCTTCTGGAAGATTACGCTGCCGCTGATCAAGCCCATCCTGGTTTATAACCTGACCACCTCTCTGGTTGGCGGTCTGACCATGTTCGATATCCCGCACATGATGACCCAGGGCAACCCGAACGAGACCACCAATACGGTCGCCCGCTTCATTTACACCCAGGGCTTCACCGGTTCCCGGAATTTCAACATGGCGAGCGCGGCTTCCGTGGTGCTGTTTGTCATCATCATTGCCGGCTCTCTGGTCATCCGCTATGTGCTCAATGACCATGACCCCAAACCCGGTAAAGTTTCAGGGAAGGGGGCGATCAAATGAAACAGACAAGAAAGATAATCTATCTGATCTTCATGGCGATCGCGATTATCGGTATGTTCCTGCCCGTGGCGACCTTCTTCGACAATTCCTCCGCGGCGATGGATGCGGACATCGAGAAGCAGCAGGGCAAGGTGGAAAGCGCGGAAACGCAGCTGCAGCGCTGGATTGACGGCGGAAAGAAGACCGAGGCGGAAATCCAGAAGCAGCGGGACAAGGTTCAGAAGGAAAAGGATAAGCTGCAGGCGCTGCTCGATCAGCAGGCGGCGGCCGACACCGGGGAAAAGACCGGACTGTCATACTCCTTCCTGCCCGGACAGCTCCCGGCCGAGCTGGAGATCGACATGTCGGTTGTGAATCAGTACAAGATTTACAACTGGAATTATCCGGTTTACTACGGATGCATCTGGGCGGCGCTCGGCACGATGGTGCTGGCTGCGCTGCTGGTGGTGCTGGCAGGGAACAAGGATGCGAGCGTGCTGTATACGGTTTCCTCCTTCCTGCATCTGATCAGCCTGATCCTGTCGGCTTATGTGGTGATCCGGCTGACGGCCTTCCCGTTCGCGCTGCCGTACGGCACTGCTACGCTGAACACGCCGGTGGTGCTGATGATTCTGTGCGGCAACCTGATCGCCTTTGCGCTGCATGTTCAGGGCGTTCATAACTCCAAGCGCAGCATGATCTACGTCTTCTGCACCTTCCTGAGCTTGCTGGCGATCGTGCCCTTCTGGATCATGATTGTGAACGCGACCCGTTCCAGCCAGGCGATTCAGCAGGGTGTCAGCCTGATTCCGGGCACGTACCTGGGCTATAACTGGAACGTGCTGGCCACCAAGAACTTCAACGTGGCCATCGGCTTCAAGAACAGCGCGATCATCGCGTTCGGATCCACGATCCTGAGCGTATACTTCTCCGCGATGACGGCCTACGGCTTCAAGGTCTATCAGTTCAAGGGCAACAAGTTCCTCTACGCGGTGGTCATGGCGATCATCATGATCCCCGGCCAGGTCACCGGTACCGGTTTCTTCATGTTCATGTACCAGTTGGGCTGGGTGGACAACCGGCTGGCGCTGATCATTCCCTCGATTGCGGCGGCATCCACCGTCTTCTTCTTCCGGCAGTATCTGGAGGCCAACCTGCAGCTCTCCCTGGTGGAAGCGGCGCGGATTGACGGATGCGGTGAGCTGAGAACCTTTAACAGCATCATCCTGCCGATCATGGTTCCCGCCATGGCAACCATGGGCATCATGGCCGTGATCGGATCCTGGAACAACTACCTGACGCCTTTGATGCTGTTCACCAAGCCTGATCTGAAGACCCTGCCCATGATGGTGCAGGAACTCCGCGGCGATATCTATCGTACGGAATATGGCTCCATCTATCTGGGCCTGACCCTGACGGCGCTGCCGCTGATCATCGTGTACTTCGCCTTCAGCAAGTACATCATCGCCGGCGTAGCCCTGGGCGGTGTCAAGGAATAATCCATTTTACAGCGTATCAGGCGCCCTCCGGTTTTCCGGCGGGCGCCTTTTTTCAGAATCGGAGAAAACGGACGGAAGGAATCTGTTGCATATGGACTGGCTGGACCTGTTTTACTTTCTGCTCGGCGCGGTGATCTTCTTCGGGGCGGTGCTGTACCGACGGGGAGAATGGAATGAGGAGTATACCTCCCTGAAGCAGACGAAGATGCTGACCGGGATCGCGGCGCTGGGTGTCGCGCTGCATCATATTGCCCAGAAATCCTGCGCCAGCTGGCATCCGAAGCGGTTTATCGTTCACGGGCTGGATGTTTTTGTGGATATGGGCTTTATCCTCGTGGCGGTCTTCTTTTTCTGCAGCGGGCTGGGGCTGTACAAAAGCTTCCGGACGAAGCCGGGATACCTGAAGGGCTTTCTCCGGCGTCGGGTTCTGCCGCTGGTCATCGCCTATTATCTGTCGGAAGTGATCTATCTGATCATTCGTGCGGCCATGGGAGAGCCCATGGGGGCCGTCGATGTGATCTGGTACCTTTCCGGTCTGCATATGGCGAACATGAATGCCTGGTATCTGGTCATCATTCCGCTGTTCTATCTGATTTTCTGGCTGGCGTTCCGCTTCTGCCGGCATGAGGGAACCGCGATCCTGTGGGTATTCATCGGCGTGCTGCTGTACACGGTGGGCTGCGCCTGTGTGGATCATCAGAACGACTGGTGGATCCGGGGCGAATGGTGGTACAACAGCGTGATTCTTTTCCCGCTGGGAATCCTGTTCGGGCGGTTTGAAAAACCGCTGACGAAGGTTTTCAGGAAGGGCTACATTCTCTGGCTTGCGGCCAGCATGCTGAGCGTATACGGCGCAATGCGGCTTTCCGATCTGGTGATCAACCACTGGGGCGGATTTTACGGGGAAAACTGGGGCGATCGGCTGAAGGTGATTCATCGCCTGGGCAGCGCGGGTTCCCAGTGGCTGATCTGCATCGTCGTGGTCTGGTTCTGCTTCCTGCTCATGATGAAAGTCCGGATCGGGAATCGGGTGCTGGCATGGTTCGGCGCCGTATCGCTGGACTTCTATCTGGCGCACGGGGTCTTTGTGGAGCTCTTCGGATACAACTTCCTGGATCAGCGCAGCAGCCTGGTCTATATCCGGGACGTGCCCACCTACCTGCTGGCGGTGCTTTCCTGCGGCATCGTGGCCACGCTGATCTTCCGTCTCCTGCGGAAGGGCATACTGCGGGTCACCGGGCTGGAGCCTGCCCGGGCGTCTGAACCGTCTGTGCGTCGGGAGGAATGACGATGGAAGAGATTACATGGGAGCTTTTTGACCGTCAGGTGGAAACCTGCCGCCTGTGCGTGCTGTGTGCGAATATCCATCACAAGGTGCCGGGGCAGGGGGACCGTCAGTCTCCGCTGATGCTGATCGGCGAGGGCCCGGGACGGGACGAGGATGAGCAGGGGCTCGCGTTCGTCGGCGCGGCCGGTCAGCTGCTGACGCGGATGCTGGCGGCAATCCATCTTCCGCGGGAGCGGGTCTATATCTGCAACATCGTCAAATGCCGCCCGCCGCAGAACCGGGTGCCGCTGCCGGAAGAGGCGGAGGCGTGCCGGATCCATCTGCGGATGCAGACGTACCTGGTCCGGCCGAAGGTGATCGTGCTCCTGGGCGCCACGGCGGCCCGGTATACGCTGGATCCGAACATCCGCATCACCCGGGACCGGGGAAAGTGGACGGAGCGGAAGGGCGTCTGGATGCTGCCGACCTTTCATCCCTCCGCGCTTTTGCGGGACGAAACGAAAAAGGCCGCCGCATGGGAGGATATGCAGCGGCTGCGGGATAAGCTGATTGAGCTGAAGCTGTATCCGGATCTGCTGGGAAGCGGGCAGTGATCATTCCTCCGCCTGGTTTTCCGTGTATCCGATGCCGATCAGGGAGGTCATGGTGCGGACAAAGGATTTGTTTTTGTAAACGGCCATCTTGTTCAGCATCCGGCCCCGGAAGACCAGTGCCATGGTGTTTCCGCCGTCGAGATTCAGCGCCTGCTGAACGCCGTGCGCGTTCATGATTTCCGCCATGCGCTGCAGCGTGGTACCCCGGCTGTCCGGGCGGCGCCCCTGAACGGAGAGCAGGAAGTAGTGACCCGGCGCAATCATGCCCAGGGCATGGCGCGGCTCGATGCTCTTGTAATAGGTGTATACCAGATCATTGATTTCCCCGTCCTTCAGAAGGATGGGACCAAAGCTGAACACGTTGACTGCGCCCATCTCCAGCAGTTCTTCCGCGGTATGCGCATTGCAGGGATATACCTCCATCCGTCCGTCCGGAAACTGCGCCATCATGTCCAGATTCGGCAGATGATGGCCGGTTTTCCGGTTTGTTTTTTGGCTGAAAATCTGACCGTTGCGGATGATGATGCCGACGGTTTCCTTCTCCGCCATCCGGTTTCCGTAGAAATCGTCGGAGAAACCGAGCACGAATTTCTCGTTTCGGGAGATGACATCGGGGTACTGAAACTTCCGGCCCGGATGCTCCGGATCCGTGGCGGCGGTCCGGAACGCTTCGCCGTTCCGGGTCCATATCTCCGTTTCGAACCATTCCAGGGGAATGGAGGAGTCCTCCCGGTGGGTGATGACGATCTGCAGGTCTTTTCCCAGATAGATCCACAGACCGGCTTCATCGTCCTCGAAGAAGTATTCCTCTCCATCCGCAAGATAGCCGTCCGGATCCCGCTCCGGCCAGTCCGGCACCGGGGTGGGTGCCGGCGTAGCCAGCGGCGGCAGTGTGGGTTTGACGGCCTTCAGCGCCTGATCGGAAAAAAGGAGCGTCCATGTGACCTCGTCCGTTTCCCCTGTGACGGGCAGGCTGTTGGTCCGCTGGAATTCCCGGATCTTCTCATCCGTATCCTCGGTGTACCGTTTGGTAAACTCGCCGGACTGGTAGTATCCCAGTTCCTTCAGGCGCTTCTTGAGCTCCAGCACCTCCTGCCCCTTGCTTCCGTTTTTCAGCGGAAGAAAGGAAAGGGCATCCTCCGCGGATGCGGAGAGGGCAGTCAGGAGCACCGCTGCCGTCAGCAGCAGAATCATACGGAAAAAACGTTTCATGCGCATCACTCACCCCGAAGGGAAGAGTATCATAAAAGTGGCGGAAATACAATCGAGGCAAACCACGGTGCCGGCGGAATCCCGTTTTGCTTTGTTTGTGTTTTTTTGAATGCAGACCCCCCGTGGCCGCATTGACAGACGCAAACGGCACGTAATAATATGAATTCATTCCGGAAGGGGGAAACGATATGAAAAAGCTGATGCCTGGACTGTTTCTGATCCTGCTGGCGGGTCATGCCGGGGCGGAGGAAGCCGGCGGCTTCCTGGACAGCGTGGCCAAGGTCAATGATGCGGTCAACGGCGTGGTCTGGGGCGTTCCGGCGCTGGTGCTGCTGGCGTTTGTCGGCGTGCTGATGACCGTGCTGACCAAGGTGTTTCAGGTGAGCCACTTCGGCCACTGGATGAAGAAGACGATCGGCGCGATCTTTCGGGACCGCCATGTGACGACGCATACGAAGGACAAGAGCATCTCCCAGTTCCAGTCCCTCTGTACGGCGCTGGCGGCGACGGTGGGAACCGGAAATATCGTCGGTGTGGCCGGCGCCATTATTGTCGGCGGACCCGGAGCGGTATTCTGGATGTGGGTCATGGCTTTCCTGGGCATGATGACCAACTATTCCGAAAACGTGCTGGGCATTTTCTACCGCCGGAAGAATGCGAAGGGTGAATGGTCCGGCGGCGCCATGTATTACCTTCGGGACGGACTGGGCGCCCGGAAGGGCTGCAAAACGGTCGGCAAGGTGCTGGCCTGGCTGTTCTCCTTCTTCTGCCTGGTGGCGTCCTTCGGCATCGGCAATATGACCCAGGTCAACTCCATTTCCGGCAACATGGAAAGCGTGTTCGGCATTCCGACGTGGGTGACCGGGGTGATCATCATGGTGTTGGTGGGCCTGGTGGTGGTCGGCGGCCTGAAGCGGATCGCCAGCGTAACGGAGAAGGTGGTTCCCTTCATGGTCATCCTGTACATGGTGGGGAGCATCGCCATCTTCTTCATCAATATCGGGCATGTCGGCGCGGTGTTTACGTCCATCTTCCGCAGCGCCTTCGGTCTGGAGGCGGCTGCCGGCGGCGTGGTGGGATACGGCATCCGGCTGGCGATCGAGCAGGGCATGAAGAGAGGCGTTTTCTCCAATGAGGCCGGCCTGGGCTCGTCGGTCATGGTGCATTCCAATTCCAACGTCAAGGAGCCGGTCAAGCAGGGCATGTGGGGCATCTTTGAGGTCTTCGCGGATACGATCGTGGTCTGCACGCTGACGGCCTTCTCGATCCTGTCCTCGGGCCTGGTTAATCTGGAAACGGGCGTGACCGCGACGGAGTTTGTCAACAGCGCGGGGCAGACGGTGGCCCTGGGCAAGGCCAATCTGGTCTCCGCCGTGTTCAATCAGAACTTCGGTTTTATCGGCTCCGCGTTCATCGCCATCTCGATCATGCTGTTCGCGTTTTCCACCGTGCTGGGCTGGAGCCACTACGGAACGAAGGCCTGCGAATACCTGCTGGGCGAAAAGCGCACGGTGCCGTATCGGGTCCTGTTTGTGCTGCTGGTCTTCGGCGGCGCGGTGATGGGGGATAACCTGGCGTGGGATCTGGCGGATACCTTCAACGGCCTGATGATGATTCCCAACCTGATCGGCGTCATTGCCCTTTCCGGCGTGGTGGCAAAGATCACCAAAAACTATGTGAACCGCGTCATGCGCGGTTCGAAGGAAGAGCCGATGTACTCGGCGTTCCAGGATATTCAGATAGAGGAAGAAAACGCGCCCAATTCCCCGGAGGATGAGGTGTAAGCCTCCGCATTTATTCCGGGCAGGCGATTTCGGACATGTGCTCGATCATATGGTGCAGCGCGTTGGCGCGGGGATTGTCCGCTGCCCGGTAATAGACCTCCTTGCCCTCCCGGCGGGAGTCGACCAGCCCGCAGGCCTTGAGCAGCTTCAGGTGGTGGGAAATCGCCGGGCTGGACATGTCCATCATGACGCCGAGATCCAGCAGGCATTCCTCGCAGTGGCACAGGATCCAGAAAAGGCGGATCCGGGTCCGGTCGCTCATGAGCTTGAACAGATCCGCCGCGCCGGCAAACGCGTCCGGCGCGGGCATGTGATCAAACAGGCTTTCCGCACTGTGCTCATGGTGGTGGGGCAGGCGGTTGGATTCCATGCAGTTTCACCTCCGGGATGTTACAGCCGATGGACAAAGAGCGCGCGCATGGCATTGAGGACGGCCAGGATCATGACCCCGACGTCCGCGAAGATGGCCAGCCACATGTTGGCGATGCCCACGGCGCCCAGGATCAGGCACAGCGCCTTGACGATCAGCGCGAAAGCGATATTCTCATAGACGATGCGCATGCATTTGCGGGAAATCCGGATCGCCTTGGATATTTTCAGCGGATTGTCATCCATCAGAACGATGTCCGCCGCCTCGATGGCGGCGTCCGATCCCATGGCGCCCATGGCGATGCCCAGATCCGCCCGGCTCAGCACCGGCGCGTCGTTGATGCCGTCGCCGACAAAGGCGAGGACCTCCCGGCCCTTTTTGCCGCTCAGCAGTTCCTCGACCTTGGCCACCTTATCCCCCGGGAGCAGCTCGCTCCAGACCTCATCGATGCCAAGCCGTCCGGAGACATCCTCCGCGACGGCTTTTCCGTCGCCCGTCAGCATGACTGTCTTCCGGATGCCGGAGGCCTTCAGCGCGCGGATGGCCTCGGCGGAGGTCGCCTTTTCCACGTCGGAAATGACGATATGCCCGGCGTATTCGCCGTCGATCGCCACATGGACGATGGTGCCGGTATGATGGCACGGCTTCCAGCGGATGCCCAGATGCTCCATGAGCCGGGCGTTTCCGACGGCGGTTTCCTTTCCGTCAATGCGGACGATCACGCCGTTTCCGCTGATCTCCTGAATGTCGGACACACGGGTCAGATCCGGTTCCGTCCCGCAGGCCTTGCGGATGCTCATGGCGATGGGATGGGAGGAAGCGCTCTCCGCCAGCGCGGCATATTCCAGCAGCGCTTCCTCGGTCATGGGACTGTGATGGATCGCGGACACTTCGAACCGGCCTTCCGTCAGCGTACCCGTTTTGTCGAACACGACGATGCCGGTGCGGGAAAGCTCCTCCAGGTAGTTGGAGCCCTTGATCAGGATGCCGGATTTGCTCGCGCCGCCGATGCCGGCAAAAAAGCTCAGCGGGATGCTGATCACCAGCGCGCAGGGGCAGCTGATGACCAGGAAGGTCAGCGCGCGGTAGATCCAGTCCCCCCATTCGGGGCTGAGGCCCAGGAACAGGCCGCGCACCGCCGGCGGGAGAATGGCCAGCGCCAGCGCGCTGAATACCACGGCCGGGGTATAGTACCGGGCGAAGCGGGAGATGAAGTTTTCCGACCGGGACTTCCGGGAGCTGGCGTTTTCCACCAGATCCAGGATCCTGGACACCGTTGATTCCCCGAACTCCCGGGTGGTCCGGATCCGGAGCAGTCCGCTCATGTTGATGCAGCCGCTGATGACCTCGTCTCCGGGCTTCACATCCCGGGGAACGCTCTCCCCGGTCAGGGCTGCCGTATTCAGACTGGATGCCCCTTCTTCCACGATGCCGTCGATCGGGATCTTTTCCCCGGGCTGGACGACGATGACGGTGCCGATTTCCACCTCGTCCGGATCCACCCGCGTCAGTGCTCCGTCCGTTTCAATATTGGCATAGTCCGGCCGGATATCCATCAGCTCGCTGATGTTCCGCCGGCTTTTTCCGACGGCATAGCTCTGGAACAGTTCGCCGATCTGATAGAACAGCATGACGGCGACGGCTTCGACGTAATCACCGGTTTTGAGCAGGCCGATGGCCAGCGCGCCGATGGTGGCGATGGCCATCAGGAAGTTTTCGTCGAAGACCTGACGGTTCATGATCCCCTTCAGGGCCTTCCGCAGAATGTCATACCCGATGATTCCGTACGGAATCAGGTACAGAAAAAAGAGGGGAAGGCCGTGCAGCGCGCTGCTTTCGGGAACAAACTGCAGCGCGATCAGCAGCGCGGCGGTGATGAGGATACGGATCAGCATTTTCCGCTGCTTGGCGGTCATGACCGGCTCACTTCACTTTCCTGGCGTTTCATGGGGAACCCGGAGGAATCGGCGGAGAAACGATGGATGAATCCCGGAGCGGATTACAGCTGGATCGAGAAGTCGTCATCCACCTTTGTGCAGCAGTCCGCCACCTTTTTCATCACGGCGGCGACGTCAGCCCCCTCCGCAAAGCGGACGGTCATCTTCTGGGTCATGAAGCTGATGGTCAGCTCCTCCACGCCGGCAACCTTTCCGGCAGCTTCCTCCATCTTGTTGGCGCAGTTGGCACAGTCGACCTCAACCTTGTAAACCTTCTTCATGGCGGGGACTCCTCTCAGAAAGATTAAACGATTGTTTAATCGTTTAACAGAATAATACGCCTGCCGGCCCCGGATGTCAAGGAGATTTGTTGACGGTGATTGACATCCTGCGCACAAAAAAGCGGGCGCCAGGGCGCCCGCTGCGGGAAGAAGTGATCAGAATTCATTCAGGAGCTCCGGGGAAGGCTTTCGCTTCCCGTCCTGGATTTCATGGATGAGGACGACGATCCGGTCATTGATCGGCGTGGGAGTGCCGTATTTCTGTCCCCAGCGGCAGACGACCCCGTTGATCGCGTCGATCTCGCAGGGCTTGTTCTTTTTCAGATCCTGCAGCATGGAGGGCTCGATGGCGGCATGCTTCTTCATGGCGATGGGGAGGATCATTTTGGCGATGGCCTTTTTCAGAGCGCTGCGCCAGTAGAACAGGCGGACGATGTCCTTCCCCTGAACCGGGGCGAAGGTGACGCCGGCCGCATGGCCCACATCGATGACCTCCTTCATGCAGGCGACGGCGAGCGACTTTGCCCGGGGATTCCGGGTCACATCGCCGAAGGTGCCGCCCATCACGGTGCCGAGGCCGGAGAAGGTGGCGTTGATCAGCAGCTTCGACCACCGGGCGCCGGGAAGGTTGCTTTCGATCTGTACCGGGCACATCTTCTCCAGCAGCTTCTTGACGGTCAGCAGCCGGGTCGGATCGATGCCGGGCATCGCGCCCATATGGAAGGACAGGCTGTCCGGCTCGCTGGTCAGCTCGCATACGCCGGGGGCGGTCATGGTCGCGCCCCACTCCACGACGCAGCCCGCCGTTTTTTCAGCACCGACGATCTCGGCGACGGAATCCTCCGGAATGCCGTTCTGCATGGTGACGATCAGCCCGTTCTCCGTCAGAAAGTTCCGGAGGAAGGTCACGGTTTCACGGTTGTTCAGCTGCTTGGTCATCAGAAAGATGACGTCATATTTGCTGTTCATTTCCTCCGGCAGCAGGGCATGAACCGGAACGGTCATATTCACGGTGCCCGTGATCCGGGCGCCGTTCTTTTTCAGGGCTTCCACATGAGCCCGGTTTCGATTGATCAGGTCCACCGTTTCTCCGGCCCGGGTCAGATAAGCCCCGAGTACGGTTCCCAGCGAACCGGCTCCGTAAATGGCACTGCGCATGGACATACTCCTTCTTCGTTACATTCATCCTGGGGTCAAACCCATGCATTATACCACATTCCGGGGAAAAAGACACATCCCGGAGCGAACAAAAGCGGGAGGATTCGGATGCGCCGGGGAGAAAACGGACGATTTCCGCCGGCGGCTTGCAATGGCCGCGGGATGCATCTATAATGAAACAACCGAAAAACAGAACCGGAGGCGGGAAGGATGAATGTATCGCAGCTGGCCGATCAGCTCAGGCGGGATCATATGTTCATGAAGGACGTGACCCGGTGGGAAGTGATTCCTGCCCGTCCGGCGCGGACGCTCCCCTTTCCCGCGTCGATGGACGCGCGCCTGGCGCCCGTGCTGGAGAAGCGGGGCATTCATGCGCTCTATACCCACCAGGCCCACAGCATGGAGGCCACGGCGCGGGGCGAGGATGTCACGGTGGTGACGCCCACGGCCTCCGGCAAGACCATGTGCTATAACCTGCCGGTGCTCTCCGCCATCCTGAAGGATCCGGATTCCCGGGCACTCTATCTCTTTCCGACCAAAGCGCTCTCGGCGGATCAGGTCAGCGAGCTGTACGATATGATCGAGGAAATGGGTGTGGATATCAAAACCTACACCTATGACGGCGATACGCCCGCCGCCGCCCGCAAGGCCGTCCGCCAGGCGGGGCATATCGTGGTGACGAACCCGGATATGCTGCATTCCGGCATCCTGCCGCACCATACCAAGTGGGTTAAGCTGTTTGAAAACCTGAAGTATATCGTGATTGACGAGATTCACACGTACCGGGGCGTCTTCGGCAGCAATCTGGCGAATGTGCTCCGCCGCCTGCTCCGTCTGTGCGAATTCTATGGCAGCCATCCACAGTTTATTCTCTGCAGCGCGACGATTGCCAATCCGAAGGAGCTGGCGGAAACGCTGATCGGCCGTCCGGTGACCCTGGTGGACGATAACGGCGCGCCGATGGGCGAGCGGCATTTCGTGTTCTACAATCCGCCGGTGATCAACCGTCAGCTGGGGATCCGCAAGGGCGCGATTCCCGTCACCCGGAGCATTTCCGGCATGCTGCTCAAGAACGGGATTCAGGCGATCACCTTTGCCCGCTCCCGCCTGACGGTCGAGGTGCTGACCCGCTACCTGAAGGACATGGTGCGCGATCCACTGGGAAACGCCGGCCGGGTCCGCGGCTACCGGGGCGGCTATCTCCCGGGCGAGCGGCGGGAGATTGAAAGGGGCCTCCGGGCAGGCCAGGTGGATGCGGTGGTATCCACCAATGCGCTGGAGCTGGGCATCGATATCGGCGCGCTGGATGCCTGCGTGATGTGCGGCTATCCGGGCACCATCGCCAGCGCGTGGCAGCAGGCCGGCCGGGCGGGTCGGCGCCAGGGCACGAGCATCGTGTTCTTTATCGCCTCCTCCGCGGCCATTGACCAGTACATCGTCAATCATCCGGATTATTTCCTGCACCAGAGCCCGGAAAACGCGCTGCTGAATCCGGATAATCTGTATATTCTGCTGAGCCATTTCAAGTGTGCGGCCTTCGAGCTGCCTTTTGAGGACGGGGACGGATTCGGAAACGCGCCGGCCCCGGAGGAGCTGCTCGGATACCTGAGCGATGAGGGCATTCTGCACCATGTGGAGGGACGGTATCACTGGTCCGCGGAGGATTTCCCCGCCAGCGAGATTTCCCTGCGGTCCGCGGCGGCGGAGAACTTTATCATCATTGATATTACCGATCCGGCGCATCACCGGGTCATCGGGGAGATGGACCGGTTCACCGCCCCGATGCTTTTGCATGAAAACGCCATATACATGCATGAGGGCCGCCAGTTCCAGGTCGAGAAGCTGGATTTTGACGCGTGCAAGGCCTTTATCCGCAGCGTGGACGTGGGGTATTACACCGATGCGGACCTGAATATCAACCTGAGCCTGCTGGATATCGAAAAGGAGGAGCCTTTTGCGAAAACCGCGAAGGCGGCGCTGGGGGAGATCAAGGTGACCGCCCTGGTGACCATGTTCAAAAAAATCCGCTTTGATACCCACGAGACGCTGGGCTTCGGCCACGTGCGCCTGCCGGAAACGGATATGCATACCACGGCCATGTGGTGGACGCTGCCGCCGGAGGTGGCGGCGAAGATTCCGAGCGACCGGCTGAAAAACGGGATGCTCGGAATTGCCAATCTGCTCAGGATCGTGTGTCCGCTGTACCTGATGTGCGCGCCGCAGGACATCGCAGTGGTGTATCAGGTGAAAAGCCCCATTACGGATCAGCCGACGATCATTCTGTATGACAACTGCCCCGGCGGAATCGGGCTGTCCCAGAAGGCGTTCGGCATGCGGGAGCTGCTGCTGGAGAAGGCGATGCAGGTGGCGGAGGACTGCCCCTGCGAATATGGATGCCCCTCCTGCGTCGGCCCGGTGGGCGAGGTTGGCGAGGACGGAAAGCGGACGGCGATCCGCCTTCTGAGGGAGCTGACAAAATGAATCTGAGGGATAAGCTGCGCGCGGTCGGCGGAACCGGGAATGCGCAGAAGCGTCCGGCGGAGACGGCCGGGGACTGCCAGCACCTGGCGGTTTATCGACCGATGGAGGAGTTCCCCGGCGCGCTGTCACTTCGCGCCGAAACGCTGCGGATGATGAGCGACCAGGAGCTTCCGGACGATCTGGATCCCCGCCGCATCCTGTATCTGGACACGGAAACGACCGGGCTGGGCGGCAGCGGAACGGTGGCGTTCCTGGTCGGAATGGGGTTCCTGACGGATCAGGGCTTTGAAGTGCATCAGTTTCTGATGCGGGATTACCCGGAGGAGCCGTATCTGCTCCGTCATGTGGCGGCGGGCATGGGCCGGTTTGATGTGCTGTGCACCTTCAACGGGACGACCTTCGACGTGCCGCTGCTGGAAAGCCGGTTTCTGATGAACCGGATGGACCGGGAATGCCTGGACCTGCCGCATCTGGATCTGCTGCATATGTGCCGGAGGCTGTGGAAGCTGCGGCTGGGAAGATGCAACCTGGGGCGGCTGGAGGAGGTCATACTGGGAAAGCCCCGGGTGGATGACCTGCCGGGCAGTGAGGTACCGCAGCGGTATTTTACCTATCTGAAAACAAAGCAGATTTCTCTGCTGGATGATATTCTCCGGCACAATGCCCAGGATATCGCCACCCTCTGCGTGTTGCTGAACCATATGGCGGATCTGTATCTGCATCCGGAGCAGATCACCTTCGGCGAGGACGTGTATTCGATGGGCCGGGCGCTGGAGAGGCTGCATCGGACGGAAAGCGCCCGCCGATGCTACCGGCTGGCGCGGAAAAGCCGGGTGGGGGATCTGGCGGGCTCCGCCCTGGCGGTCAGCTACCGCCGCACCGGCGAGAGGGAGCAGGCGGCGGAGATCTGGCGGGGGATGATCCGCGAGCGCCGGGGCGGCGTGACGCCCTATGTGGAGCTGGCCAAGCATGAGGAGCATTACCGGAAAAATATTCCGGAGGCGCTTCGGCTGACGGAGCTGGCGATCTCCCTGCTCAACGAGCCCTCGCTCCGGCAGGGGGAAACTGTACAACAGACAAAAAATGAGTTACAATACCGCTATCATCGCTTGCGGCGCAAGCTGAAGGAGACAGAGAATCATGGGAATTATGTCGGTGTTCAAGGCCAACAAGGCCATGAAACTGCAGCGGGACGGGAAGACGGATGAGGCCAGAGGCCTGTACGAGGCAGCCTTTGCCGAAGGCGTCAGTGACGCGCGGTATATCCTGCCGTATGCCCTGCTGATCATCCGTGCCGGAGAGTTCCAGAAGGCGAAGGAGTTCCTGGTGGCGCATCAGAAGGCGCCCGGTATGACGCCGTCCCAGCGGACGGAGCTGCTGGTCTATTACGCGGTATGCTGCCTGCGGCTGGGCAATGTGGACAAGGGAATCAGCACGCTGGAGCAGCAGTTCCGCAAGGCGCAGACCGGCCTGATCTATCAGACGCTCGGATATCTGTATATCGAGAAGTACGATCAGGCGAACCGGCCTGATTTTGCGGCGCTGGCATCTGCAGCGGAACCGGCAGCCGCGGAGGATCCGGAAACGGATGAAGAGGCGGCGGATCAGACGGAACCGCAGGCGGATCCCGCGGAACCGCAGCCGGAGCCGGCAAACCCGGAGGATGCCTGGAACGCCGGGATCGAAAAGGCGGAGCAGTTTATCCGGGAGTCGATCGAGTACGATGATGAGGACTCCATCTGCCTGGACAATATGGGGCAGTTCCTCTGGCGGGTCCGGGGCGATCAGGCGGCCGCGCGGAAATGGTTTGACAAGGCCATCGCCCTGAAGGAAGGGCAGATTGATACGCTCTATTTCCTCAGCCGGTATGATCTGGATGCCGGGGACCGGAAAGCCGCGGTGGAAAAGCTGGAGAAGGCGGCGCAGGGCCGCTTCTCTCCGCTGAATTATGTGAACAAGGATTTGATCGGGCGGGAGATCGCCCGCCTGAAAGGAGATGCCTGATCGTGAGCGAACAGGAAAAGCTGCAGGAGAACGCGCCGGAGGCGCAGACGGGGAAAAAGAAAAAGGAGAAGGTGAAGAAATCGCTTGGGCAGGAAATCCTGGAATGGGTGCTGACCCTGGCGGTCGCCGTGGTGGCCGCGCTGGTCATCCGCGCCTTCGTGTTCGAACCCGTCCGGGTGGACGGCGAGTCGATGGATGATACGCTGGCGAACGGAGAAATCATGTTTGTCAGCAAGTTTGACTACTCGAGCATCTGGCTGAACATGCCCTTCACCAGCGACAACGCGGCCCAGCGGGCGGCGCGCCTGTCCTACGGAACGCCGAACCGGCTCGATGTGGTCATCTGCCGGTACCCGGCCCGCGGCGCGATGAATTTTGTCAAGCGGGTGGTCGGCCTGCCGGGCGAAACGATCGAGCTGCGCGACGGGTATCTGTACGTCAACGGGGAGCAGGTGGAGGCGGAAAAGAACATCGACACCATCGCATCCGCCTACCGGAAGGGAGCCTCCTCCTTCGGACCCTATGTCATCCCGAAGAAGGGCGACAGCCTGAAGATCCTGGACGGCCAGATGTTCCTGCTCAACGGGGAATACTGGCAGCGCGCCAATACGCCGGTCAAGGCGCTGGACGGGGACGGAAAGGAACTGAAGGTTCTGACCGAAAAGGCGGATGAATCCAGCGCGGACGGCATGCGTGCGCAGAATATCCAGGTGATCTCCTATGACGGAAAGGAATACCGGGGCGAGAGCGCGATCGCGGAAATCCTTCCGACGCTGACGGAGAAAGAATTCAAGGTGAACGAGGATTATTTCTTCGTCATGGGCGACCATCGGAACAACTCCAATGATTGCCGGCAGAACGGCGCCCTGGAGCGCAGCATGATCGTCGGACATGTGCGCCAGGTGGTCTTCCCCTTCGGCCAGTGGCGTGGCGTCAAATAAGGGAATGATCGGCCCTTTTCGTTCCTGTCATCCATACAAAACGAGGGGATGGCCTCGATGGCAAGGAAACCGGCCACGATTCCGATCGAAAGCGTGGTCCATCGTTGCAGCCGGCCGCGGCCGAAACGCTGATACCGGCGGTCTCCTGCTTCGTGAGTCCATGAAGATCCCGAATCTGTTTCATGCGAATAAACGCAAAAAAGGCCGTGCGGGGCCAGCTGCCCCGCACGGCGTTTGTTTATCGGACCGGATAGATATCGGCGATCCGGTTTCCCTTCTCGTCGGAGATGAACGCGTCCGCGCCGGTGCGCCTGGAGGTAATGCTGATGCTGTCTCCCTCGTTCAGGTTCCTCCAGTCGCTTTCCGCCAGGCGGTAGGTGGTGCTTTCGCCTTTGGAGTCGGTCACCGTGAAGCGGTAATCCTCCGACTTCTGGCCCTCCCGCTCGTTCTCGCCCAGGTTCGTTTCCGGCCAGACGGCGTTGTGATCGGTTCCGTCCGCGGTGGCTTCCCGGGTCGGCGTCCATCGCCAGATATTGTAATAGTACTTGGTCTGGTACCGGGGAACCTGGATGAAGACCGGCTCCTGGATGGTTTCCGTATAGTACTCCGTCTCATAGACGGGGCGCTGGTGGGACACTTCCTCGAAGCTGCCGTTTCCCCGGTCCTCGTAGGTGTAGTAGGTTTCGTAATGATCCAGCACCCGGCGGGAACGCTGGACCTCCCGGTCCACGTAATGGCTCAGCACGCTGTCGGAATGATGATACTCCGACTTCTGATCCGTCAGCTCCGCCCCGTCGGGCAGCGTCCATCCGGATTCGCTGAATTCCCGGTATTCCTCGATCTGAATGTTCCGCACCCAGTTCAGCGCGGTCACCTTCAGATCTCCGGCGGTTTTGTTTCCGTTCAGATAGGTAAAGAGCAGGATGATCCCGATGACGACCGCGGCCAGAATCAGCAGCGGACGCTTGCTCTTCGGCTGCGTCCGGGCAGCGGGCTGCGGCTGGGCGGCCAGCTCGGCGGCTTCCTGTTCCTGCTTCTTTTTCAGCTGATCGAAATAGTTGCTTTCGGAATCAGCCCGGCTGGCGCCGCAGTTGCCGCAGAACTGCGCGTTGTCACTGTTCAGGGAGTTGCAGAAGGAACAGTACCAGTCGGGGTTCTTGCTGAAGGACTGGGCCTTGGCCTCGTCCATGTATTCAATATCGCCCCGTTCGTTTTCCTCGCGGGTTTCTCCCTCGGCAACATTTTTCAAGTAGAATTGGACATCTCCCCTGGCACGCCCGCAGGAGGGGCAGTTCACCACATCCCCGCGGATTCCCTGCGATCCGCAGACGGGGCAGTCCCAGTAACCCATGACCAGCTTACCCATACAGCCTCCTGAAAAAATGAACTGGATTCAGACAGATTTGATTCGGCTTTATTTTACTCCATTCCGCTTCGCTTTTCCACTGCTATTTTTCCTTCATTGAACGGGCAAAAACGGCGCATCCGGGATTGCAAAAAGAATATGGTTTTGATAGAATAGTCCTCAGATTGTGCATCGGGAGGGGTCGTGCGTGGCGCTGGATCCGGCGGTCAGGAAGGAGACCGGGTATATCGCGGTCTGGGTCGTGCTGCTCAGCATCCTGATGGAAGCGGTCTTCCTGCTGATCGGGCAGTGGGACCTGAGCGTGCTGCTGGGCAACCTAGGCGGCGCGGCCGTTGCCGTTGGCAATTATTTTCTCCTGGCGGTCACCGTCAGCCGGGCGATTGACAAAGGCCAGGCGGATCAGGCGGCGAAGCAGGTCCGGGCGACTGCCAGCCTGCGGCTTGTGGGCGTCGGCGCGATCTGCGCGCTGCTGGTCGGCGTGTTCAAAACGAATGTATATGCAACGCTGATACCGTTGCTCTTTCCCCGGATTGGCCTCGCCTTCCGCCCGATGGTGGACCGGAAGCGCGGCATCGAACCCTCCGGGGCGGAAGGAAGTGATCTGATTGACTGAAGCGGCAACGCCGGATGTGAAAAGCACCCGGTTCCGGGCCGTGGACGGGGCGCTGATTGCGATGATGATCCTGCCGATTCTGGCGCTGATCGTGCTGAAGGTGCTGTTTACGCCGGCGGCGGACGGGGTGCAGATCGCCGGGGCGATGATCTATGCCGAGTTTGAGGCGCCGGTCATGCCGGTGATCATCACGGAGAGCCAGATCAATACCTGGGCGGTCATGATCTCCATTCTCGGGCTGTGCCTCTATCTGACCCACGGGCTGACGGCAAAGGCCGTCTGCCGGCGCCAGCTGATCGCGGAGTGGATCGTGGAGAAGTGCCAGGGACTGGTCAACAGCAACATGGGGGACTATTTTTCCGCCTGGGCGCCGTTCATTGCGGCGATCATGGCGCTGAGCGCGTTCTCCTCTCTGATCTGCCTCTTCGGCCTGTTCAGCCCGACGGGGGACGTGAATGTGACCTTCGGCTGGGCGCTCCTGGTGTTCTTCCTGATCATGTATTACAAGTTCAGGGGCGGCCTGTGGAACTACTTCATCGGCCTGTTCAAGCCGATTCCCGTGTTTGCGCCCATGAACCTGATCGGCGAGTTCTCCACCCCGATTTCCATGGCGTTCCGTCATTACGGAAATGTCCTTTCCGGCGCCGTGATCTCGGCGCTGATCGGAAGCGCCCTGTCGGGGCTGAGCAAATCGCTGCTGGGCTGGCTGCCCGGATTCCTGGGGGATATCCCCTTCCTGAGAATCGGTCTTCCCGCGGTGCTGAGCATCTACTTTGACGTGTTCAGCGGCGTGATGCAGGCGTTCATCTTCGCGATGCTGACGATGCTGAATGTTTCCGGCGCGGTGCCCTGGGAGGAATGGGCGGCCCGCCGCGAAAAGCGGAAGAAACTGAAGGAAAAGCTCTCGAAATCAGCCGCATAAGGCAAAAAGAAAACGGAGGAAAAAACGATGTTGGAACTTGCAATGGGTATCATGCTGGGACTGTTGGGACTGGGCGCAGGCTGCGCGATGATCGCCGGTATCGGCCCGGGCATCGGTGAAGGCAACGCCGTGGCGAAGGCCTGCGAAGCCATCGGCCGCCAGCCCGAGTGCAAAAGCGACGTGACTTCCACCATGATCATGGGCTGTGCCATCGCGGAGACGACCGGTCTGTACGGCCTGATCGTTGCCATCCTGCTGATCTTTGTGGCGCCCGGATCCTTTACCGGCATCCTGAAGGAAGCGATCAAGTAATCCACCTGTCCCGCGTCAGAACAAAGGGGAAAACATCTGAACGAATGAAGGGGAAACCATGCAGAATTTGAGCGTTATCTCCGTCAATATCTGGAATGTTCTGATCAGCCTGGTCAACCTGCTGATCCTGACATGGATCGTGAAGAAATTTCTCTTCAAGCCGGTCATGAAGATCATCAATACCCGGCGGGAAGCGATCGATGCGGATTATGCGCAGGCCAAGGCCGCCCGGGAGCAGGCGGAGGAGAACCGGCTGAACTATGAAGCCGCCATGTCCGCCGCCCGGCAGACGTCTGACCAGATCATTGCTGAGGCGACGCGTACCGCGGAGTACCGGAGCAACGAAATTGTGGCTGCGGCGCGCGACAAGGCGACGGATATCCGCCGCCAGGCGGAGGCGGACGCGGAGCTGGAGCGGAAGAAGGCGGAGGATGATATGAAGCACGAGATCGCCGACGTATCCGCCCGCCTGACCGGCAAGCTGCTGGAGCGGGAGATCAACGAGGAGGATCACCGCGCGCTGATCGATTCCTTCCTGAACGATCTGGACTGATAGACGGAATCAGGAGACGAGAATGACAACAACGAGTAGGGAATATGCCGAGGCGCTGTTCGAGCTGGCGGCACAGGAAAACCAGCTGGAGGAAACCTCCGCCGGCCTGGAAACGGTGGTCAGCGCGATGATGCAGACGCCGGAATACCGGGCGCTGCTGGCAAGCCCGGCCATCAGCAAGGAGGAACGCCTGAACGCGCTGGACGCGGCGTTCCGCGGAAAGATTCCGGATGTCCTGCTGGGCGTTCTCCGGATGATGGTGGCCAGGGGCCATGTGGCGGCGCTGAACCGGATGGCGGAGGACTACAATGAGCTCTCCCGCCAGTACCGGGGCGAATCCGTGGCCATCGTAACCTCGGCGGTGCCGCTGAAGGAAGCGGAAATGGTGGTGCTGCGGGATAAGCTGGTGAAAAAGCTGGGCCGCAGGGTGACGCTCTCCTGCCATGTGGATCCGTCGCTGATCGGCGGGGTCCGCGTGGAAGTGGACGGACGGGTAATTGACGGCAGCATCCGGAATAAGCTTGATGAGATCAAGGAAGTGATGAACGCATGACCTCCAAGGCGGGAGAAATCAGCAGTATCATTAAAGAACAGATCAAACAGTATGAATCCAAAATCGAAATGAAGGAGAACGGCACGGTCATCACCGTGGGCGACGGTATTGCCACGGTGTACGGCCTGCGCTCCTGCATGGCCAACGAGCTGCTGCGGTTTGACGATGGGAGCTACGGCGTGGCGCAGAATCTGGAGGAGGAGACGGTTTCCGTCGCCATCCTGTCGGACAAGGACTCCGTCCGGGAGGGCAGCGTGGTTTACCGGACCGGGGAAGCGCTGAGCGTCCCGGTGGGCGAGCGGCTGCTGGGCCGCGTGGTGAACGCGCTGGGCGCGCCGATCGACGGGAAGGGCCCGGTGGAGACGAACGAAATCCGTCCCGTTGAATCTCCCGCGCCGGGCATCATCCAGCGCAAGAGCGTCAGCGTCCCGCTGCAGACCGGCATCAAGGCCATCGACAGCATGATTCCGATCGGCCGCGGACAGCGCGAGCTGATCATCGGCGACCGGCAGACCGGCAAGACCACCATCGCCGTGGATACGATCATGAACCAGAAGGGGACGGGCGTGATCTGCATCTATGTGGCGATCGGCCAGAAGCGGACGAGCGTGGTGCAGATTGCTCAGGAGCTGGAAAAAGCGGGCGCCATGGCCTATACGATCATCGTTTCCGCCTCCGCGGCGGAGAGCGCGCCGCTGCAGTACATCGCTCCCTATTCCGGCTGCGCCATGGCGGAGTATTTCCGGGCCCAGGGCAAGGATGTGCTGATTGTCTATGACGATCTGAGCAAGCATGCGGTGGCATACCGGGCACTGTCCCTGCTGATCCGCCGCCCGCCGGGACGGGAAGCCTATCCGGGTGACGTGTTCTATCTGCACAGCCGCCTGCTGGAGCGGGCCGCCTGCGTGGCGCCGGAATACGGCGGGGGCTCCATTACCGCCCTGCCGATCATTGAAACCCAGGCGGGCGATGTTTCCGCCTATATTCCCACCAACGTGATCTCCATCACCGACGGGCAGATCTTCCTGGAAACGGAGCTGTTCCACAGCGGCATCCGTCCCGCGATCAACCCCGGTATCTCCGTCAGCCGCGTCGGCGGCGCTGCGCAGATCAAGGGCATGAAGAAGGTCGCCGGCGAACTGAAGCTTTTGTACGCGCAGTACCGCGAGCTGCAGGCCTTTGCCCAGTTCGGCTCCGACCTGGATGCGGACACCAAGTCCCGCCTGGCCCTGGGCGCGCGCATCGTGGAGGTGCTGAAGCAGAAGCGGTCCAGCCCGGTGGAGGTAGGCTGCCAGGTGGCGATCGTCTATGCGGTCATCAACGGCTATCTCAATGACGTGGAGCCGAAGAATGTGGCCGCCTGGGAAGGAAAGCTGTTTGAGCATTTGCATGCCCGGTATCCGGATCTGCTTTCCCGGATTGAGCAGGGCCAGTGGGAAGACAGCGACGTGGAAGAAATGAAGAAAGCCTTAGCGGACTTCAGGGGGTAACGGATGGCTGCTGATATCAAATCCCTGCGGAGCCGCATCCGGAGCGTGGATTCCACGCTGCATCTGACGCGGGCGATGGGGCTGGTGGCATCCTCCAAGATCCGCAGGGCCACGCGAAACATGACCCGGAGCCGGGAGTATGCCGCCGCCATGGATGATGTGGTGCGCGTGCTCCGGGCTGCGCCGGAATGCGCAAAGACGCCCTATATGAGTCCTTCGGGTTCAGGCACGCGCCTGATCGTGATCGCCGGGGACCGGGGGCTAGCGGGCGGATACAACGCGAATGTGTTCCGTCTGGCGGCGACCGAGCTGGACGCGGAGGTGATCCCGATCGGCAAGCGCGCCTGCGAGCGGTTCGGCAAACCGGTGATCTCTTCGGAAAAGATTCCGGCGACGGAAGCCAGAAAGATGGCGGATGCGCTGTGCCGGGATTTCCTGGACGGAAAATACGCAAGGCTCGGAATTCTCTATACCCGGTACCGGTCCATGATGAGCCAGGAGGCGACGATCCTGTGGGTGCTTCCGCTGACGAAGGCGGAAGGGGAAGCGCCATCGGCGGGGCCGGTGTTTGAGCCCGATGAGCGGACGGTGCTGAACGCGGCGGTGCCCACCTATGTCAGCGGGCTGCTGACCGCGTGCATCCGGGAGAGCTTTGCCAGCGAGGTGGCGGCGCGCCGGATGGCGATGGATTCCGCCGGAAAGAACGCCCAGGAGATGATTGACCGGCTGCAGCTGCAGTATAACCGGGCCAGACAGAATTCCATTACGCAGGAGATTACCGAGATCGTGGCCGGCAGCGGCCTGTAATTCGGAAAAACCGGATACCCGGCTAAAGGGGGATGAGACTTTGGATAAGGTTCATACGGGGATCGTTGCCCAGGTCATGGGGCCTGTGGTGGACGTGCACTTTGGAGAGGATTATCTGCCTCCGATCTATAATGCCCTGACTCTGCCCATTGGGGAGCGGACGCTGACGATTGAAGTGGCGCAGCATATCGGAGACAATACCGTTCGCTGCATCGCCATGGGATCGACGGACGGCCTTCAGCGCGGCGTGACCGTGACCGATACCGGCAAGGGCATTTCCGTTCCGGTCGGCCGGGAAACGCTGGGCAGAATCTTCAATGTGCTGGGCGACGTGGTGGATGACGGCGAACCGGTCACGACGAAGGAACGCTGGGACATTCACCGTCCCGCACCCAGCTATGAGGAGCTGTCCACCTCCACGGAGATCCTGGAGACGGGCATCAAGGTCATCGACCTGATCTGTCCCTACGCCAAGGGCGGCAAGATCGGCATGTTCGGCGGCGCCGGCGTCGGCAAGACGGTCATGATCATGGAGCTGATCAACAACATTGCCAAGCAGCATGGCGGTCTGTCCGTTTTCACCGGCGTCGGCGAGCGGACCCGCGAGGGAAACGACCTGTATTTTGAAATGAAGGAAAGCGGCGTGCTTTCCAATACGGCTCTGGTTTACGGCCAGATGAACGAACCGCCGGGAGCCCGTATGCGCGTCGGCCTGGCGGGGCTGACAATGGCGGAATACTTCCGCGATGAGGAAAACCAGGACGTGCTGCTGTTCATCGACAACATCTTCCGCTTTACCCAGGCGGGCTCCGAGGTTTCGGCCCTGCTGGGGCGCATGCCTTCCGCCGTGGGCTATCAGCCGACGCTGGCGACGGAGATGGGCCTTTTGCAGGAGCGGATCACCTCCACCCACAAGGGCTCCATCACCTCCGTGCAGGCGGTTTACGTGCCGGCGGATGACCTGACGGACCCGGCTCCGGCGACCACCTTTGCCCATCTGGATGCGACGACCGTGCTTTCCCGGTCCATCGCCAGCCAGGGCATCTATCCGGCGGTGGATCCGCTGGATTCCACCAGCCGGATCCTGAGCGCGGACATCCTGGGCGAGGAGCATTACCGGATTGCCCGGGAGGTTCAGCGGATTCTGCAGCGCTACAATGAGCTGATGGACATCATTGCCATCATGGGTATGGATGAGCTGGCGGAGGAGGACAAGCTGCTGGTCAACCGGGCCCGGAAAATCCAGCGCTTCCTGAGTCAGCCGCTGTTCGTCAGCGAGAAGTTTACCGGCATCCCCGGCGTGTACGTGCCCGTGAATGAAACGCTCCGCGGCTTCCGCGAGATCATTGAGGGCAAGCATGACGACCTGCCGGAGAGCGCGTTCCTCTACGTGGGAACGATTGATGAAGCCGTTCAGAAGGCGAAGAAAGGCGGAAACGCGTGAGCACCTTCCCTTTGATTATTTCCTCTCCGGACGGGGATCTGTTCCGGGGAGATGCGGAAATGCTGATCGTCCGGGGCACGGAGGGCGATCTGGCCATCATGGCCGGCCACGTGCCCTTCGTGACGGCGGTGGTCCGGGGCCGCTGCGCGGTGGTTACGCCGGAAGGGCGGAAGGAAGGCACCGTGGAGGAAGGTCTGCTGACCGTGGATGAGAAGCAGACGACGCTGCTGACTTCCGCGCTCGAGTTTGAATCATAATGGCGAAAGCGGACGGGCGACCCGTCCGCTTTTTTGCAGAACGGGAGGAATGGACATGGATGTGATGGAACGGTTCCTGAACTTTGCGGAGCAGTCCCCGACGGCGTTTCACGCGGTGGCGAACCTGACGGAGATGCTGCGGGAAAACGGATATTCCGAGCTGAAGGAGACGGATCCCTGGCTGGTGGACGCCGGCGGAAAGTATTATGTGGTTCGCAATGATTCCGCCCTGATTGCCTTCGCTGTGCCGGAGACGGGCTTTGCGTCCTTCCGGATGGTGGCGGCCCACGCGGATTCGCCGACCTTTAAGCTGAAGGAGCATTTTGAAAACAAGTCAGAGGCCTATGTCCGCCTCAGCGTGGAAAAATACGGCGGAATGATCATGTCCACCTGGCTGGACCGGCCCCTTTCCGTGGCGGGGCGGCTGGCCGTCCGCTCCGGGGATACCGTTTCCACCCGCCTGGTGAACCTGGACCGGGATGCGGTGCTGATTCCGAACCTGCCGATTCATTTCAACCGGGATGTCAATAAGGGCTATGAGTTCAACCCCCAGGTGGACCTGATGCCGCTGTACGGGGATGAGAGCAGCGGGGGCGGCCTGATGAAGGAGATCGCGGAGGCGGCCGGCGTGGAGCCGGAGGCGGTGCTTAGCCACGATCTGTTCCTCTACAGCCGTCAGAACGGCAGCGTCTGGGGCGCGGGAGACGCGTACTTCTCCTGCGGCCGGATCGACGATCTGGAATGCGCCTGGGCCGCGGTCACAGCCATGGTGGGATCCGCGCCGCACGATGCCATCAACGTCTGCGCCGTGTTTGACAACGAAGAGGTGGGCTCCGGCAGCCGGCAGGGGGCGGATTCCGGCTTCCTGTATGACACGCTGACGCGGACGGGGTTTGCCCTCGGCGCGTCGGACGGGGAAATCCGGGCGGCGATCGCGGGCAGCTTCATGGTATCCGCGGACAACGCCCATGCGGTGCATCCGAATCATCCGGACGAGTATGACCCGCAGAACCGGGTGTATATGAACCGGGGAATCGTGATCAAGCACAACGCCAGCCAGAAGTATACGACGGACGCGGTTTCCTCCGCGCGCTTTGCGCTGATCTGCGAGAAGGCCGGGGTGCCGGTGCAACATTTTGCCAACCGGGCGGATATGCCCGGCGGATCCACGCTGGGAAACAAATCGGTTTCCCACGTCTCCGTGGAATGCGTGGACATCGGCCTGGCGCAGCTGGCGATGCATTCCGTCTGCGAGACCGCCGGCGTGAAGGATCTGCCGATGCTGATCCGGGCGCTGGAGACGCTCTGGAACGGGTGAGGCGGAGCGCTGAAAAGACAAGCGGAAAACAACCGGCCGCGGATGGGATATGATAGAATACCCTGTACTGACGGGGAGCATGACTTCTGAGAAAGCGGACCGTGGGTCCGGAGGAGAAGCAGGAATGAAGAACACGGTATTTACCGGCACGGCGACGGCGATCATTACGCCCTTTGATGAGAACGGGGTGGACTATGATGCGTTTGCCCGCCTGATTGACGATCAGATTGAACAGGGCATCCGTGCCATCGTCGTGGTGGGAACGACCGGCGAAGGCAGCACGCTGACGGATCGGGAGCATGAGGACGTGGTGTCCTTCTGCGTCAGAAGGGTCGCGCACCGGGTGCCGGTCATCGCGGGCACCGGGTCGAACAATACCGCCCATGCGATCGAGCGGACACAGACGGCCTGCCGGGCCGGGGTGGACGCGGTGCTGCTGGTGACGCCCTATTACAACAAGACGACGCAGCGGGGCCTGATTGCCAGCTTTTCCGCCATTGCGGACGCCAGTGCGGTCCCCTGTATCCTGTATAATGTGCCGTCCCGCACCGGGCTGAACATGGCGCCTGAAACGCTGAAGGTGCTGTCCGGGCATGAGCGGATTGCCGCCGTGAAGGAAGCCTGCGGCAATGTGAGCCAGGTGGCGAAGGAAAGGTATCTCTGCGGGGATGACCTGGATATATATTCCGGAAATGACGATCAGATCGTTCCGATTCTGAGCCTGGGAGGCAAGGGCGTGATTTCCGTGGTGGCCAATATTCTGCCGAAGGAAACGGTGGAAATCTGCGAGCGCTTCTTCCGGGGGGATGTGCAGGGCGCGGCATCGCTGCAGCTGAAGCTGCTGCCCCTGATGAACCAGCTGATGCTGGAAACCAATCCGATCCCCGTGAAGGCGGCCTGCGCTGCGCTGGGATACGGGAAGAACCTGCTGAGGCTGCCGCTGGTGCCGATGGAAGACGGCAACCGGGAACGGCTGTTTCAGCTGATGCGCGATGCGGGGCTGGATGTGAAATAAAGGCGGAGGGACGGAAGATGCAAATCATTCTCTGCGGATATACCGGACATATGGGCCGGGAGGTGCGGATGAGCGCGGAGCGCGCCGGTGTGGAGATCACGGCCGGGGTGGATCCCATGGCGAAGGAAGCGGATGAAATCTGCCGGCTTTCCTTTGATGACTGCACCGCCCCGGCGGATGTGATTGTCGACTTCAGCCATCACTCCCTGACGGGAGCCCTGATGGACTTTGCGGAAAAGCGGAACCTTCCGGTGGTGCTGGCCACGACGGGGCAGACGGAGGAGGAGAAGGCAAGGATTCAGGAAGCGGCAGGGCGCATTCCGGTTTTTCTGGCCGCGAACTACAGCCTGGGAATCGCGACGCTGACGGATCTGGTCAGGCGGGCGGTCGCGCTCTATCCGGACGCGGAGATTGAGATCGTCGAGCAGCATCATGACCGGAAGATTGATGCCCCGAGCGGCACGGCCCTGGCCCTGTTCGGCGCAGTGAAGGAAGTCCGTCCCGATGCCGTGGCGAACACAGGCCGCTCCGGCATGGGAAAACGGACGGAGAACGAGGTCGGCATTCATGCGATCCGGATGGGCAACATCGTGGGCGTGCATGAGGTGATGATCGGCACGCAGAACGAGCGGATCAGCCTGAAGCATGAGGCGTTCAGCCGCGGCGTGTTCGCGGACGGCAGCCTGAAGGCGGCGGCGTTCCTGATGGGGAAGGAACCCGGCATGTATGATATGAAGGATCTGCTGGCGGAAAGCGCCGCGGAGTAAAATCGGGCGGAAACCGGAGAGGGAAGGATGAACGAAGAGATGAAAATCGCGATTTACGGGTATGGCAATCTGGGCCGGGGCGTGGAGCTGGGCGTCCGGCAGAATCCGGATATGGAGCTGGTCGGCGTGTTTACCCGGCGGGATCCTCAGGCGGTGAAAACGCTGACCGGGGTGCCGGTTTATGCGGCGGAGGACGTGGAAAAGTTCGCGGAAAAGGTGGATGTGCTGATCATCTGCGGCGGCAGCGCGTCGGACCTGCCGGTGATGACCCCGGCGCTGGCGAAATGCTTCAATGTGATCGATTCCTTTGATACGCACGCCCGGATTCCGGAGCATTTTGCGAACGTGGATCAGGCGGCCGCGGGCTCCTGCCATACGGCGCTGATCAGTGCAGGATGGGATCCCGGCCTGTTCTCCCTGGCCCGGCTGTATATGAACTGCGTGCTGCCGGAGGGAAAGGACTACACCTTCTGGGGCCGTGGCGTCAGCCAGGGCCACAGCGACGCGATCCGCCGGATTCCCGGGGTGAAGGATGCCCGTCAGTACACGGTGCCCGTGCCGGAGGCTCTTGAGCGGGTGCGCGCCGGGGAAAATCCCGAGCTGACGACCCGCCAGAAGCATACGCGGGAGTGCTATGTGGTGGCGGAGGACGGGGCGGACACGGCCCTGATCGAGAAACAGATTAAGGAAATGCCGAACTATTTCGCGGATTATGATACCGCGGTCACGTTCATCACCGAAGCGGAGATGAAGCGGGATCATATGGAACTGCCCCACGGCGGTCAGGTGATCCGCACCGGCGCCACCGGGCAGGAAAACGGCCATCATCATGTGATGGAGTTCTCCCTGAAGCTGGATTCCAATCCGGAGTTTACCGCCTCCGTGCTGCTCGCCTGCGCGCGGGCCATCGGACGGATGCACGGCCGGGGAATCTACGGCTGCAAGACGGTCTTCGACCTGGCGCCGGCGGACCTGTCTCCGCTCTCTCCGGAGGAAATCCGCGCGCATCTGCTGTAAGCATTCCATTCTGCAATATCTGGGCATTCTCATCGGAGAATGCTCTTTTTTTGTGCTTCATTTGTTGCGAAAACACACAGGTCTTGCGGAATGCGTCAGAAAGTGCTGAACAGGGAAAATACAAGAGATGCTTGAAAATAAAGGCTTTGAAGACAATCCGGTGCCGTAGGGAATCATCTTTTGCTGTGCAAACGGTTGCAGATGGGGTTTGCAATAGTTGAGTACAAAAACCACAATAATTGAGCAGAAATGACCATGCAAGACATTGTATATGTACGTACATGTTGGGCATAATATAGCAAAAGACACGCGATAGTGTCAAAAAAACAGATGGAGGAGAAACAACATGAGGAAACTGATCGCGATGCTGCTGGCGCTGGCGATGGTGCTTGCGCTCGTCCCTGCGGTGATGGCCGAAGGCGCGCCTGAACCCATCACGCTGACCGTGTTCCGCGGCGATCCCGGTGATCAGCCGGCGGAAGACAACAAGATTTACAAGCTGATCGAAGAAGAATTCGGCGTGAAGTTCGAGTTTGAGTTTCTGGCTGGGGACCTGGACGAGACGCTGGGTCTGAAGATCGCCAACGAGGATTATCCGGATCTGTTTGACGGCGGCAACAGCGCGGACCTGATCATCTCCAACGGAGCCCTGATCAACCTGCTGGACTATATCAGCCCCGAAAAGACCCCCCGCCTCTGGGCGCATATTGAGCCCCAGAAGGCCCGCCTGATCGAGAAGGATGCGGACGGAAACGATGTGCTGTACATCATCCCCAACTACGGTCTGCCGGATGGTCCGCAGATCGCGTTGAATGTCGGTGGCCCCGCTTTCTTCATCCAGAAGCAGGTGCTGGAATGGGCCGGCTATCCCACGATCAAGACCATCGATGAGTACTTTGACGTGCTGGAGAAGTTCATCACTGCCAACCCGACGGACGAGAACGGCAATCCCTACACCGGTTTCGCGATCCTGTGCGAAGACTGGCGGCATTTCTGCCTGATCAATCCCGTGCAGCACCTGATGGGTCGACCGAATGACGGCGAAGTGCTGATCGACGTGAGCACCAATGATTTCCATACCGAAACATTCATTGACAAGCCCTATGCGAAGCCCTATTACAAGAAGCTGAACACCCTGTTCCACAAGGGACTGATCAACAAGGACACCTTCGTGATGAACTATGACCAGTATATCGCGGCCCTGTCCAGCGGTACGATCCTGGGAATGTTCGACCAGGCCTGGGACTTCGGCAATGCCACCAGCGCGCTGAATGCTGCCCAGATGTACAAGAACACCTTCGTGGCCCTCGGACCGGTCTATGATCCTGCGGATATCGACGGCAAAGTGGTGGAAGAGCATTATCTGAACGGTTCTCTGCCGAACGTCCGCCGCGGATTCGGTATCTCCGTGAACAGCCCCTATGCGGAGCGCATCGTCAACATGTGGGAAGAAATGCTGTCCGACAAATGGCAGCTGATCTTCAACTGGGGTATTGAAGGCGAAGATTACTATGTGGAAAACGGCCGCTTGTTGATGACCGAAGAGCAGTATGCCAACACCCAGGACAACACCTGGATCATGCACAACAAGGCCCGCGCGTTCTTCGAGAGCAGCCCCAAGAAGCAGGGCTGGATCATGGAAGGCGAGTACGCCGGCAACTGCTGGGAGCCCGGCAACCAGGATGAAATCGTATTCGGCTTGATGAATGAGTATGACAAGAACTTCCTGAAGGCCTATGGATTCTCCAAGTGGGCGGACTTCGTCAACCCGCCGATCGAACTGGCTCCGTACGGAGAAGCCTGGCAGATCGACTATACGCCCGTGGATGTCGAGCATCAGGACTTCCTGAACATTCAGGACAAGCGCCTGCCTGAGATCATCATGTGTGATGAGGCCGAATTTGATGCCAAGTGGGATGCCTTCGTTGAGGAGATCACCCCCAGCGCGACAGCTTTCGGCAACTATATGCAGGAAGCTGTACTGAAGGAAGCCCAGAAGGTGCTGGGCAACGAGTAACCGCATGCGGTTCGCAAGGGGAGAGAACAGCTTCTCTCCCCTTGCTTTTTCAGGAATCTGATGGTTGGGGAAATGGATTTTCCAAAGGCGAGGAGGAAACGTTATGACAAAGGTTGGGAAAGGAGTCGGAGGCTCCGTCATTCCTGTCCGGAGAAAAAGCTTTTTCCGCACGCTGGGCGGGCAGTGGCAGCTGATGCTGATGTCCGTTCCCATGTTTCTTTACGTGCTGCTGTTCAATTATGGTCCGATGTGGGGCTGGATCACCGCCTTCCAGGACTACAAACCCAAGACGGGCATGTTCAAGAGCCCGTGGGTTGGTTGGAAAAACTTTGAATGGCTGTTCAACCGTGCGGACTTTATCAACAGCATCCGGAACACGCTGGCGATGAGCGTGATCAACCTGGTGTTCGGAACCGTTTCTTCTATTGTACTGGCGATTTTGCTCAATGAGGTGCGTCAGCGGTCATTCAAGCGTACCGTGCAGACGGTGACGTACCTGCCGCATTTTCTGAGCATGGTCATCGTTGTGGGAATGGCGCAGAATATTTTCGCCAGCAACGGTGCGGTGAACGGGCTGTTGCTGAGTCTGGGGCTGGTCAGGGAGCCCGTCTTCTTCCTGGGAGAAGGGAAGTATTTCTGGTGGCTCGTGGGCGTGATCAATGTATGGAAGGAAGTTGGATGGAATACGATCATCTACATTTCCGCCATGACATCCATCGATCCGAGCCTGTATGAGGCGGCGGCGATTGACGGAGCGGGACGCTTCCAGCGGATCCTGCACGTGACACTGCCGGGCATTAAATCCACTTTTGTCATCCTGCTGATCATGAATATCGGGCACCTGATGGAGGCGGGATTTGAAATCCAGTATCTGCTGGGTTCCTCTGTGGTGATGGACTGGAGTCAGACGATTGACGTGTTTGTGCTCCAGTACGGCATATCCAAGCAGCAGTATGGTGTTGCGACGGCAGCCGGTCTGTTCAAGAGTGTTGTTGCGATCGTGCTTCTGATCAGTGCCAATACGATTGCGAAGAAGCTCGATGAAGCGACGCTGATCTGATGGAAGGGAGGGATCGTAATGACAGCTGTATCCATTCCGAAAAAGAATCGAAAGAGACGGCATGACGTTGTATTTCCGGTGGTCAACGCACTGATCCTGATCCTTCTGATGTTCATCACGCTGTACCCGGTGCTCAATACGGTGGCGTATTCCTTTAACGACGGGACGGACGCGCTGCGGGGGAACATCGGTTTGTGGCCAAGGGTGTTCAGCACCAAGAGCTATACGTCCATTCTCGAGGATTCGGCGGTCTATCAGGCAGCGTGGATTTCTGCGTCCAAAACGGTCATCATCACGCTGCTGAACCTGTTCTGGACGGGGATGCTCGCTTTTGCGCTGAGCCGGAAGGAGTATGTGCTCCGCAAGGTGATCACGACGGTCATGGTTCTGACCATGTATATCAATGCGGGCCTGATTCCGAATTATCTTCTGATTACCCGGACCCTTGGACTGGGCAAGAGCTATTGGGTCTATATCATTCCCACCATGTTCTCCTGCTTCAATATGATCGTGATCCGGACATATATCACCGGACTGCCGGACGCGCTGGTGGAGTCTGCGCGGATCGACGGTGCCGGAGACATCCGGGTGTACTGGCAGATTATCTTCCCCCTGTGCATGCCGGTCATGGCGACGGTTGCGCTGTTCGTGGCGGTCGGAAGCTGGAACAGCTGGTTTGACACCTATCTGTACTGCGGAGGACAGAAGCAGCTGCACAGCCTGCAGTACCTGCTGAAGATGAAGCTGGCGACGACCCAGGCCAGCGCCAATGCGGCCAAGACATCCGCGGATGCGCTGAAGTCCACGACGCAGACGACGCCGATCACGATCCGCTGCGCGATTACCGTCATATCCACGGTGCCGATCCTGGTGGTCTATCCTTTTCTGCAGCGTTATTTTGTAACGGGTATGGCACTGGGCTCAGTGAAGGAGTAAAATGGATCATGTTCCGACGGTGCGGATGCTTCAGTTGTCAGAGAAGGGAGGAACACCATGACGACGTTCCGTACAAAGGATGCCGAGCTGCGGGATAAGCGGTATGAAGACGGCTTCCGGGTCATGCAGGGCGAAAGGGAATTTGTGACCTATCCCGACAATGCGTCGCTGCGGGTCTGGTATTCCAATATTCCCTGGCGCTACGATCCCCACGTGCATTCCGCCATGGAGGTGGTGCTGACCCTGGAGGGAACCGTGGAGTATGTGGTGAACGGAAGCGCCTATACCGTCCGGAAAAATGAAGTGCTGATCATTCCCGGGGAGGCGCCGCACTCCCTGAACATGGGGGAGAACAGCAGCCGCTATCTTTACCTCTTCGAGCCGGATACGCTCCGTTCCCTGCGGGATCTGAAGATGATACCGGGGCTGTTCGACCGGGTGTTTTATCTGCATGACGGCTCGGAAACCCATCTGCGCATCCGGGAGATGCTCCTGAAGATCCAGAATCTGGACCATGAAAAGGAGCTCGCCTGGAATGCCCGGGCCTACAGCTATCTGATCCGGATTTTCGCCCTGCTGTCCCAGCATTATCTGTCCGGGGCGGTCAGCTGGCGGAAGGAACCGGTCGGCGCGGTGGATCAGGAAGTGATCGCCACGGCGATGAACTATATCAACGAGCATTATCAGGAGGAGCTTTCCCTGGAGGACGTCGCCTCCTTCGCGGGGTTCAGCCGGTATTATTTCTCCCGATCGTTCAAGAAGCAGACCGGCTACTTTTTCAAGGACTACCTGTGCCAGAAGCGGCTGCAGGTGGCGAAGGATCTGCTGACGCGGACGGAGCTTTCCATGCGGGAGGTGGCCATCCGGAGCGGCTTTGGCAGCGTGGCGACCTTCAACCGGACATTCCGGGAGAAGAACGGGTGCACCCCGACCAAATACCGGGCGATCTATGGCCGGTGACGGTCTTGCGCGGACGGATGAAAGCGGGGTATAATACGAGCCGATCCATCATGAAGCGGCGGACGGTGAGCGAATGAAGATTCACGGATTGCAGAAGATGACCCTGCTGGACTTTCCCGGCCGGGTGGCCTGCACGGTTTTTCTGGGCGGATGCGATATGCGCTGCCCTTTTTGTCATAATGCGGAACTGATTGACGGGACGGCACCGGCCGTCATGGAAGAGGAGGAGCTGCTTTCCTTTCTGAAAAAGCGCCGGGGGCTGCTGGACGGCGTGGCCATCACCGGCGGAGAACCGCTGCTGCGGCCGGATATTCTTTCTCTGGCGGAGAAGATCACGGCGCTGGGCTATCCGCTGAAGGTGGACACGAACGGCATGCATCCTGACCGCCTGCGGGACCTGATCGACCGGGGGCTCGTGGAGTATGTGGCCATGGATATCAAGAACAGTCCCGGAAAATATGCGATGACCGCGGGCCTGGCGGAACTGGATCTGCAGCCCGTCCGGGAAAGCGTATCGATCCTGCTGGAGGGCCGGGTGGATTACGAATTCCGGACGACGGTGGTGGCGGAGCTGCATGACGAGGCTTCCTTCCGCGAAATCGGTCCGTGGATCCGCGGCGCGCGCCGCTATTTCCTGCAGGCGTTCACGGACCGGGACACGGTCCCCTATGACGGCTTTCACGCGCCGCAGGAGGCGGAAATGCGGCGCTACGCGGAGATCATGCAGCCGTTTGCAGCGTCGGTTCAGATCCGCGGGATGGATACAGAACACAACATATAGTGCCTATCCTGTTTTTTTCTTCACAACATATTGACTTTTCTGAGACAACCTGATATATTGTGTGAGCAGTCGGGGGAGCGTGATGCTTGCCCCGAAAAAAATCGCAAAATTTCAGCGGGGAGCGGGAAAGTATGTATCAGGTTGTCAAAAGAGACGGAAAAGTGACGGAATTCGAGATCAGCAAGATCTCCAAGGCGATCACCAAGGCCTTCGAGGCACTGCAGAAGCAGTATCATCCCAGCGTCATTGACATGCTGGCGCTGCGGGTCACGGCGGAGTACGAGCCCCTGATCCGGGACGGGAAAATCGCCGTGGAAAGCATTCAGGACTGTGTCGAAAAGGTGCTGTCCGAAGCGGGCTATGCGGATGTGGCCAAGGCCTACATCCTTTACCGCAAGCAGCGGGAGAAGGTCCGCAATGTCAATTCCGCTCTGCTGAATTACAAGGACCTGGTGGACAACTATCTTCGCATCAATGACTGGCGCGTGAAGGAAAACTCGACCGTTACCTATTCCGTCGGCGGTCTGATTCTGTCCAATTCCGGCGCCATTACCGCGAACTACTGGCTCAGCGAAATCTATGACAACGAGATCGCTGAGGCGCACCGTTCCGCCGCCATCCATATCCATGACCTTTCCATGCTGACCGGGTACTGTGCCGGCTGGAGCCTGAAGCAGTTGATCCAGGAGGGCCTGGGCGGCGTTCCCGGAAAGATCACCAGCTCTCCCGCCGGGCATCTGTCCACCCTGTGCAACCAGATGGTCAATTTCCTGGGCATCATGCAGAACGAGTGGGCAGGCGCGCAGGCGTTCTCCAGCTTCGATACCTATCTGGCGCCCTTCGTCCGGGTGGACAATCTGAGCCAGAAGGAAGTCAAGCAGTGCATCCAGAGCTTCATCTACGGCGTGAATACGCCCAGCCGCTGGGGCACCCAGGCGCCCTTCTCCAACATCACGCTGGACTGGACCTGCCCGAAGGATCTGGCCAACCTGCCGGCGATCATCGGCGGCAAGGAGGTCGATTTCACCTATGGCGACTGCCAGAAGGAAATGGACATGGTCAACAAGGCGTTCATCGAGATCATGATCGAAGGCGACGCCAACGGCCGGGGCTTCCAGTATCCGATTCCCACCTATTCCATCACGCGGGATTTTGACTGGTCGGAGACGGAGAACAACAAGCTTCTGTTCGAAATGACCGCCAAGTACGGGACGCCCTATTTCAGCAACTACATCAATTCCGACATGGAGCCCAGCGACGTGCGGAGCATGTGCTGCCGCCTGCGGCTGGATCTGCGGGAGCTGCGCAAGAAGAGCGGCGGCTTCTTCGGCAGCGGGGAATCCACCGGCTCCGTCGGCGTGGTGACGATCAACCTGCCCCGCCTGGCCTATGAAGCGTCCGATGAGCAGGATTTCTACCGTCAGCTGGACCGGCTGATGGACATTGCCGCCCGCAGCCTGAAGACGAAGCGCACCGTGATTACCAAGCTGCTGGACGGCGGCCTCTATCCCTATACCAAGCGGTATCTGGGCACCTTCAACAACCATTTCAGCACCATCGGCCTCGTGGGCATGAACGAAGCGGGCCTGAACGCGAAGTGGCTGAAGAAGGACCTGACCCATCCGGAGACGCAGCAGTTTGCCAGGGAAGTGCTGAACCACATGCGGGAGCGCCTGAGCGACTATCAGGAGCAGTACGGCGATCTGTACAATCTGGAAGCCACGCCGGCGGAGTCCACGTCCTACCGCTTCGCCAAGCATGACAAGGAAATGTATCCCAATATCATTACGGCCAATGAGAACGGCACGCCCTACTATACCAACTCCAGCCATCTGCCCGTCGGCTACAGCGAGGACATCTTCTCCGCCCTGGATGTGCAGGATGAGCTGCAGACCCTGTACACCTCCGGAACGGTGTTCCACGCCTTCCTGGGAGAGAAGCTGCCGGACTGGAAGGCCGCGGCCAACCTGGTGCGGAAGATCGCGGAAAACTATAAGCTGCCCTATTACACCATGAGCCCGACCTATTCGGTCTGCAAGGATCATGGATACATCGCGGGCGAAAAGTATACCTGCCCCCACTGCGGCCAGAAGACGGAAGTGTACAGCCGGATCACCGGCTACTACCGCCCCGTGCAGAACTGGAACGACGGCAAGGCGCAGGAATTCAAGGACCGGAAGGTGTACGACATCGGCCATTCCCGCCTGACCCATCAGGGCCCGGTGCTGGTTCCGCCGCAGGCGCAGGAGAAGCCCACGAAGGAAGAAGCGGCTCCGGAAACGGGCGCGGCGCAGAATTCCCGTGCCATGCTGTTTGTCAGCGCGACCTGCCCGAACTGCAAGCTGGCGATCAATATGCTGGAGAAGAACGGATTCCTGTTCAAGAAGATCCTGGCGACGGAAAATGTCGAGCTGACCAATAAATACGGGATCCGGCAGGCGCCGACCCTGGTGGTGCTCGGCGCGGACGGCTCATTCGAAAAGTTCCGCGGCGTATCCGAAATCAAGGGAATGCTGACGGCCAGCCAGGCGGTATGAGGAAGAGAACATGACGGATATCATTGTCATCGGCGGCGGCCCGGCGGGAATGACGGCGGCGCTGTATGCCCTGCGCAACGGAAAAACGGTGCTGATTCTGGAAAAGCACGGCTTTGGCGGGCAGATCACGTACAGCCCCAAGGTGGAAAACTGGCCGGGAACCGCGCAGATGAGCGGCAACGAGTTCGCGGACCGGCTGCTGGACCAGGTGATGGCCCAGGGGGCCGAGGTGGATCTGGCGGAGGTTCTCCGGATTGAGGATCACGGAGATCACAAAACGGTTTATACCGATGACGGTCAGGCGCGGGACGCGAAGGCGGTGATCCTCGCGACCGGCGTGAAGCACCGGATGCTGGGCCTGCCCGGCGAGAATGAACTGATCGGCGAGGGCATCAGCTTCTGCGCCGTCTGCGACGGAGACTTTTATTCCGGCATGACCGTATGCGTCGCCGGAGGAGGCAACTCCGCCCTGCAGGAGGCCATCCTGCTTTCCGGGAAATGCGCCCGCGTGATCATGCTGCAGGATCTGCCGGAATTCACCGGCGAAAAGAAGCTTCAGGAGATCCTCTTCTCCCGGCCGAACGTGGAAAAGAGAACGGGTGTCCGGATCACCGCGCTGAATACGGAATCGGGCGAGCTGCACAGCGTGACGGTGGAGCCGCAGAATGGGGGAGAAGCCGAAAAGATCTCCTGCGACGGACTGTTTGTGGCGATCGGCCTGATCCCGGAAAACGAAGCGTTCGCGCCGCTGGCGGAGCTGAATGCGTATGGATATTTTGAAAGCGATGAAACCTGCACCACAAAAACGCCGGGCGTGTTTGTGGCGGGGGACTGCCGAAGCAAGAGCGTCCGGCAGCTGACGACCGCCGCTGCGGATGGTTCCGCCGCCGCTCTGGCCGCCTGCCGCTTTATCGATGCGCTGTAAAGATTACAAAACCCACTCCGGATCGCCTGCCCCGCAGAAGGGGCAGGCGTTATTTTGTGCCTCATCCCGGAACTCCGCGCCGCACGCCCTGCAGCGGCGGGCAATCAGATAATCCCGGAACAGATACAGCAGAATATTCGCGGTCTCCTCGTCAATGGAAGCCCGGTCCTCATTCAGCGTGTTCAGCCGATGAATCCATGCGGAACGGTTCAGGCGAAAAAGGGATGCCCGGGCCTGCTGCGGCCGGTTGTAGCGGATGACGTCCACGACGGGAACCGGACAGAGCAGGTTCCGCGCAAAGATGTCCGCCTCCCGTTCCATCTCCGGGCGAAAGAGCCGGCCGGGAACCGAGAGATCCGGTATCTCCCGATAGTGATTCATGAACAGGTGCCCCAGCTCCCGGGCCAGCGGCAGCGTCAGTTGCTCCGGCGAGCTTCCCTCATCCCGGTATACGATGCAGAAGGTGGGGTAGGGAATGGTGATCACCCGGGTCAGCCCCATCCGCGAGGGAAGATCATACGGCGCCCAGGCGGGATGATTCCGAAGCCCGGACAGCGGCTCCACCGCGATGCCGGCGTCTGCGGCCAGACGGAAAGGATCCACCGGAAGACGGTCAATCCGGAAGTCTGTCAGGACGGCACAGGCATAGCGAACAGCACGAACCGGACGGAATGGTTCATTCATCTGGCCGCACCTCCCTGATGGAAACGCTTCTGATCTCAGGCCTTCATCATACCACAATTGCCGGATATGTTGCAAATCAAGGCATGACATGTTATAATCAGCCTGTTCCGGGTGCCGGGACTGGTTTTTACGGTGTGTAAGCGAAAGGATTGAATGTATTCATGGGCCTATGGTTTGCCCTGATCCTGTGCATTGCGCTTTCGGCTTTTTTCTCCGCGACGGAAACGGCCTTCTCCGCCTCCAACCGGGTGAAGCTGAAAACGATGGATGGGCAGCGGAAGGGCAGAGCCCAGCTGGTGCTCGATTTACTGGAAAAATATGACTCTCTGCTGACAACGGTTCTGATCGGGAACAATCTGGTCAACATTGCCGGCACCGCCATCGCGACGGTGCTGTTTACCATGTTTGTTTTCAAAGGTCAGGAGGATCTGGGCGCAACGGTGGCCTCCGCCGTGATGACGGTGCTGGTGCTCTTTTTCGGCGAGGTGGGGCCGAAAACCCTGGCCAAACAGCAGCCGGAAAAGTATGCGATGGCCGTGGCGCCGACGATTCAGGTGCTGATGGTGGTGCTCCGGCCGCTGGATCTGCTGTTTTCCCTGTGGAGAAAGCTGCTTTCAAAGCTCATCAAGCCGGATCCCGAGGAGAGTCAGATCGAAGATGAGCTGATTACCATCATCGATGAGGCGCAGACTGAGGGCGACATCGAGGAGGACGAGGGAGAGCTGATCCGCTCCGCCATCGAGTTCAACGATCAGGATGCCTCCGATATCATGACGCCCCGGGTGGACGTGACGGCGATCGAGGATACGGTTTCGCTCGAAGAAGCGGCGGAAACATTCCGGAAAACCTGGTATTCCCGGATCCCGGTGTATCACGAGGACCTGGATCATGTCGTCGGCATCCTCAATGAGAAGGACTTTTACAAGAAAACCCACGAAGGATGTACGGATATTACCCGGATCATGAATGAGCCGGTTTTTGCGCCGGCATCGATTCCGATCAGCAGCCTGCTCAAGCTGTTCCGGACGTCCAAGACCCATCTGGTGATTCTGTTGGACGAATACGGCGGGACGGACGGGATTGTGACCATGGAGGACGTGCTGGAGGAGCTCGTGGGCGAGATCTATGACGAGCATGACGAGATCAACGAGGAAGTTGTTGAACAGGAAGACGGCACGCTGATCGTGGACGGCAATATGCAGCTGGAGGAGCTGCTGGAAAAATACGGGATCGAGGATCAGTACGACACGGATACCGTCGGCGGATGGATCGGCGAAATGCTTGAAAAAGTGCCGGAGGTGGGTGACACCTTCCGGCTGGACAATCATGAGTTTACGGTGACGGAGATGGACGGCTTCCGGGTCACCCGGATCCGGATTACGGATGTCGCGGAGGAAGCGGAAAAAGCGGATCCGGAGACGGAGACGGAGCAGACGGAATGAGATCCCGTCAGCAGCGGATCCGGTGAGGCGGAGGGAATCCGGGCCGCCCGGGATGCCGGCGCAATGGTTCCGGGACATCCGTGGCGAGGGATTCGATATGGTCGCTTAACCGGTTGCAAAGGGCGCAGAACTGCGCCTTTTCTTCGTCTGTGAAGCATGCTGCTTTCCGTTCATTGTCCTTTTCGCGCTCATCCCGCATCCGGGCGATGAACTGCAGGCCCTTTTCGGAAAGGGTCACACGCTGAATCCGCCGGTCCGCCTCATCCGCGGCCTTCAGGATCCATCCGTCCTCCTCCGCCTTCCGCAGCATTTCGCTCAGCGAGGAGGGGCGGAGATCCAGCATCTCACACAGCTCCCGGGAGGAAACGCCCGGATTTTCACTCACGCACGCCATCAGACGGCCGACCGCGGGCGGGAAGGGCAGCTTTCCGGGATCCGGCGGGCAGCGGCGCATGGCGCGGGAAAGCTTCAGTACAGCCAGAATCACATCGCTTTCAGATGTCATCGCGAATCAACTCCTTGAATCAAAAAAATTCGGTACCGAACAAATTATAGTTCGGTACCGAATAAATGTCAAGCCTTCTGTACTGCTTACAGCGTGTCCAGCATCTCCCGCTTGCATTTCCGATAGAAGAAGAGGCTGAGGAACAGCGCGCAGATTTCCGCGATGGGGAAGCACCACCAGACCGCATAAACATTGTTTGTCAGCCGGGCGAAGATCCACGCGACAGGCAGCAGGATGGCCAGCTGCCGGCTGATGCTGATGATCATGCTGAATGTGCCTCTGCCGACGGCCTGGAACACGGTGGACAGGATGATGCCGACAGCGGCGAAGATGAAGCTGGTGCTGATGATCCGCATGGCAACGACGCCGATCTGGCTCATCTGAGCGGTCAGCTCTGCTTCCGCTTCGGATTCAAAGATGGACATCAGCGCGCCGGGGAAGACCATGAAGACCAGCGTGCCGACCGCCAGAATGGTGATGGCCCAGATCAGCGCGATCCGGAGACATTCATATACCCTCTCCCGGATCCGGGCACCGTAGTTGTACCCGATGATCGCGATGATGCCGTTGCTCAGGCCGAAAACCGGCATGAAGATGAAGGACTGGAGCTTGAAGTAAACGGCCATGACGTTCAGTGCGGCATTGCTCTCCGCAAATCCGGAGAGAATGGCATTCATGCCGATGTTCATCACGGAACCGATGGAGGCCATGATGGTGCTGGGCAGACCGACGGACAGAATGTCCCGGAGAATGCGCCGCTGAATGCTGAAATCTTCGGGATTCAGGCGAAGCTCGCGGTTCTTCAGCTGGTTCAGCGTGAAGCCGAGAACGGCGGAAACCCACTGGCCGATGACGGTGGCCACGGCGGCACCCGCGACGCCCATCTGCGGGAATCCCAGATAACCGAAGATCAGGATCGGGTCGAGGATGATATTGGTGATGGCGCCGGCCAGCTGCGTGATCATCGAGAGCATGGCGTTTCCGGTGGCCTGCAGCATCCGTTCAAAGAAGATCGCCATGAACAGGCCGAAGCTGCCGATGGTCACGATGGACAGGTAGCTGATCCCCATATCGCGGATGGCGTCGGCGTTGCTGAGGTTGCCGGATACCACCATGCGCATGATCGGGCCGGCCAGGAGAAGCCCGACCAGCACGAACAGCAGGGATCCGCATCCTTCAATCACAAATCCGTTCCAGGCGGCCTTCCGGGCGTCCGCCGGCCGCTTTTCGCCCAGCCTGCGGCTGAGCAGGCTGTTGATCCCGGTGCCCATGCCGGTGGACAGGGCAATCATCAGCATCTGAAAGGGCATGGCGAGGGAAACGGCGGTCAGCGCATGAGGGTCGAAGCGGGAAACGAAGATGCTGTCGACCACGTTGTACAGCGCCTGCACGAGCATGGAAACCATGATCGGAATACTGACTTTGGGAATGAGCTGGCTCATTTTCATGGAGCCGAGAAGTGCGGAGCGGTCTGCATGCTGCATGGAACTGAATCGACCTTTCTGAATGGATGTCTGTCCGTACGCCGTCAGATGTACAGACAACGAATCTAATCTAGCAGAGTTGGGCCAATCCGTCAAGGAATAATACGGACCGGCGGTGATTCTGCCAGACAGCCAAACGATATTTCGCCAAACACCCGATCGATATCGCGCCAAACAACCGAATAATATTTCGCCAAACAGCCGGACGAGATTCTGCCAAACGACCGAAATGACAATGAAATTGTAAATTTCTCCACTTGACATTATGCCTGCCGTACCCTATAAATGGATTCAGGACGATGAGTTTCAGGCTTTTTTGGACGAGGAGGTCAGGAAATGAAATACCGTACATTTGGCAAGCTGGGGATCCAGGGTTCCGCGTTTGGTCTGGGATGCATGCGCTTCAACGGCGAGGCATCCGGGGACAGCGTGATTGACGAGCAGAAGGCCATCGGGCTGATCCGCCGGGCGATTGACGGCGGCGTGACCTATCTGGATACCGCGTATGTTTATCTGGACAAAACATCCGAGGTGGTGCTGGGAAAGGCGCTGCAGGACGGATACCGGGACCGGGTGACCATCGCCACCAAGATGCCGCAGCACGCGGTGCACGACCGGGCCAGCATGCAGGCGCTGCTGGATGAAGAGCTGAAAAAGCTGCAGACCGATCATATCGACTTTTATCTGATGCACGGGATCGACCGGAAGGGCTGGGAATACTTCAAGTCCATCGGCGCGCCGGAATTCTTTGACGATATGAAGAAGGAAGGCAAGATCCGTTACAAGTGCTTCTCCTTCCACGGCTCCTATGACGACTTTGAGTATATCATTCAGGACAGCGACTGGGACATGGTTCAGATCCAGTACAACTTCATGGATATCAACAACCAGGCCGGAACGAAGGGGCTGGAGCTGGCGGGACGGCTGGGCATCCCGGTCGTGATCATGGAAGGCCTGCTGGGCGGCCGGCTGGCCAGGGCGCCCGAGAACGTGCAGGCGCTGTACGATGCCTTCCCGGTGAAGCGCAGCGCGGTCGAATGGGCGTTTCGCTGGCTGTGCAACCGGCCGGAGATTGCCACGGTGCTTTCCGGCTGCAATGAAACGGAGCAGATTGATGACAACCTGCGGATCTTCGATACGGTGGAGCCCGACATCATGACGGAGGAAGAGCTGAAGCTGATGGATGACGTCCGGGAAGCCTACATCAGCCGCACGAAGATCGGCTGTACCTCCTGCCGCTACTGTATGCCCTGCCCCAACGGGGTCAACATTCCGGGCATGTTCTCCATCTGGAACAACATCAGCCTGTACGGCGGGGATCCGAAGCATGACTGGAACATGCAGAACTATCGGAAGAAGGGCGATACGCCGGAGAAGTGCATTCAGTGCGGGGCCTGCGAGGCGGCCTGCCCGCAGCACCTGAACATCATGGATGAACTGCAGCGGGCCTGGAAGGAACTGAACTGAAAGGAGAACGCCGCGGGATGAAAACGCTGTATCTGGAATGCGGGATGGGCGCTGCCGGAGATATGCTGATGGCGGCGCTGCTGGAGCTGATCCCGGACCGGCAGTCTTTTCTGGATCAGATGAACGCGCTGGGGCTGCCGGGCGTTCAGGTGGGGGCGGAGCCGGCGGTGAAGTGCGGCATTACCGGAACCCATATGAAGATTACAGTCCACGGCGAGGAAGAGGAATCGGAGGACGCGGACGGTCACGGTCATCATCACCATGATCATGACCATGATGAGGATCATCACGGACATCACCATGATCACGATCATCACGGGCACCCTCATGATCATGACGAAGCGTATCATCATGAGGATCACGATCATCCGGATCATGACCATGAGGATCACGGCCATCATCACCATCACCATCACACTTCCGTGGCGGATATTGAAGGCATCATCGGCGGGCTGAACGTATCGGAGAAGGTGAAGGCGGATGCCCGGGCGGTGTACGCGCTGATCGCGGACGCGGAGAGCCGGGTGCACGGCCATCCGGTCAGCGAGATTCATTTCCACGAAGTCGGAACGCTGGATGCGGTGGCGGATGTGGTGGGCGTATGCCTGCTGATGGAGAAGATCGGCGCGGAGAGAATCGTGGCATCGCCGGTGCATGTGGGCAGCGGTCATGTGCATTGCGCCCATGGCATCCTGCCCGTGCCGGCGCCGGCGACCGCGCTGATTCTGACCGGAATCCCCACCTATGGCGGATCCGTTCACGGTGAGCTGTGCACGCCGACCGGTGCGGCACTGCTGAAGCATTTTGTGACCTCCTTCGGCGACCGGCCGGTGATGACTGCGGCGGCCATCGGATACGGCATGGGGAAGAAGGACTTCGAGCGTGCCAACTGCGTCCGCGCCTTCCTGGGAGAAAGCGAAGGCGAAAGGGAGCGCATCACCCGCCTGGAGTGCAACCTGGATGACATGACCGGTGAGGAGATCGGCTTTGCGGTGGATCAGCTGCTCAAGGCCGGCGCCCGGGATGCGTATACCCAGGCGATCGGGATGAAGAAATCCCGGCCGGGGGTGCTGCTCAGCGTCATCTGTCTGCCGGATGAGGCGGACCGCCTGGCGGAGGTCATGATGAAGCATACCACCACCCTGGGCATCCGCCGGCAGGATATGAGCCGGTACGTGCTTGAGCGGCGCATCGAAACCGTGGATTCGGAGTTTGGCCCGATCCGGATGAAAACGGCATCCGGCATGGGGGTGGAGCGCCGGAAGGCGGAATATGACGATCTGGCCGCGCTGGCGGAAGCCAGCGGCCGGACGCTGGATGAAATCAGAAAAGGGATCCGCTGATCGCGGATCCCTTTCAAAATCAACATATGCAGCAGCATTATGCCTCGGAGTCATCATCCTGGGTGTGCTTGATTCCGCTGACGGCGCTGACCGATGAGAAGATGCAGATCAGCACAGCAAAGATTGCCACAAAAAGAACGACGGCAATTGCCACCACCACACCTGTTTCCATTGCGAGCCCTCCCCGGAATCCATGTTCCAAATGACTGCTTCCATTATATCGATTTCAGGCCAAAATGCAAGAGACGGAAAAGACGCTTCTTCCGTTCCGGCCATCACGATCCGGAAATAGATCACGGAGCTCTCCAGCGTGTCCTTCTGGCCGGAAAAAAGCCTCAGGATCGGTTCGGCCAGCAGGACGGAGATCAGCCCAAGCCCGATCGATAGGATCACCACCAGCTTCAGCGCGTGATCAAACACGCGGTTGGCCGCTTCCCGGTCATTCCGCCCGGAATACTTGGCCACGAGGCTGGTGGTCACCGTCTGGATCGCGAAGAAGATGCTGAAAAGGAAAAGCCGCGGCTGATTGGTTACAGAAACGGCAGAAATGGCTGAAACGCCCATCACGGCGACCATCTTGGAGTCGATGATGGCCGCAAAGGTGGTAAACAGCGTTTCCAGAAACGATGGCACGCCGATATCCAGAATCTCCCGGTTCAGGCTTCGCGTATTCATTCTTGTTTCGTTATCCCTGTATGATCTGTCTGCTTCGCATGAAGGATTACTGGATGCTGAAAAAGCGCGGGGGAATGTGGCAGTACCCTCCCGGATTCTTGTCCAGATACTTTTGGTGATATTCCTCCGCGGAGAAGAAATTGTCAAGCGGCTGCTTTTCCACGGCCAGCTTCGCGCCGGCCCTTTTTTCTTCCTCCGCCCAGACTGCTTCGATTTCCGGCAGCTGGGAGGGATCCGTATAATAGATGCCGGTCCGGTACTGAATGCCTTCGTCATGCCCCTGCCGGTTGACGGACAGGGGATCGATCACCATGAAATAAAAATGCAGAAGCTCCGTCAGCGTTGTCTTTTCCGGATCATAATCGACGCGGACGGTTTCCGCATGCCCGCTGTCATGGCAGACATCCTCATAGCTGGGTGCCTGATCGGGCCCGTTGGCATAACCGACCTCCGTGCGGATCACGCCGTCAAACTGATCCATGAACTTCTGCATGCCCCAGAAGCAACCGCCGGCCAGATAAATCGTCTTCTCCATCCGCTATTCCCCTTTCCGCTTTTCCGTGACTGTCGGCGTTCATTATACCATGCGGGGGCGGGATTGTTCAACGGAGCGGCCGGGACGTTGAAAATCATTTCCGATTCCGGTATAATCGCTGTATCAAAAACGAACTGAAAGACGGATGGCGCAATGAAGAATCTGTATGCGGGGCAGGAGAGCCTGCGGCTTCGGAAAAGGGCGGAACATCTCCGGATCGTCGTGATTGCGCTGGCCGCGTGCTCGGCGGTGCTGCTGACGGTGCTGTTCCTGAATGTGCGCACGGGCAATGCGTCCGTCATGCTGTGGATCATCCTGGGCAGCATGACGCTGCTGGGCTGGATCGGCATCCTGCTGATCGTGTGCGGATACCTTCCGGCGAAAGCCCGGGCGGAGCACCTGCAGCGCCTGGAAAGCGGTGAAAAGACCGTTTGTGAGGGGCGGCTGAACATCTCGTCGGAGGTTTTCCGGATTCCCCGAAGCGTGCCCGTGCGGAAGGTGATCCTGCACGGGGAAGCGGAGGACCTTTCGCTGAACATGGACGCTGATCTGCTTCCGCTCATGCCGAAGGAAGGAACGCAGCTCCGGGCGGAAACCGCCCACCGGTATCTGACGGGAATCGAACTGCCCGATGGAGGCGACCCCGCACCCCGGGGCCGGGAGGCGCCGTCGGTTCGCCTCCTGCGGGCAGTTCGGCGGATCCGGATCATGATTCCCGGCCTGCTGGCCTGGATGATCGCGGCGGGCCTGATCGGCGGGTTTATTTTCATCCGCGTGACGGATGCCGCGCCGGAGAACAAGATCATGATCTATATGGACGGAACGGTCCGAAGGGGCGCGGAGCTGGCGGACCGGCTGGAGCAGCAGTTGCCTTCTCCGATCCGGAAGGTGCAGATCCGGCCCTTCACCTATGCGCTCTTCGGATCGGACGAGCTCCGGAGCGCGGATCTGTATATCGTGCCGGAATCGCATCTGGCGGATTATGGGGAATGGTTCCTGCCGGGGCAGGAGGGAAAATGCGTGCACGATCCGGAGACGGGGCTGTCCGCGGCCGGAAACTGGCTGATCTATGAGCCGGAAACGTATCGGATGATGCTGGGCGCCGGTTCCCGGCATCTGGAGGACGGGCTCGCGGAAAAGGCGGCGGAGCTGCTCCTCGGGGCGGAGTGAGCCGGACGGTTGAAACAAAAAACATCAAGCGGGAGGCGGAAAACATGAAATTGCGTATGCTGGTATCCCTGGTTCTGCTGCTGAGCCTGATTCCCGTGCTGCCGGTGACGGCCGGGGCGGAAACGGCTGAAGCAAGCTCCCTGTACGTGAAAAAGGTGGAAAATCTGCCGGAGGATTTCATCTTCGGCATGGATGTTTCCAGCGTGCTGGCGGAGGAAAAGAGCGGGGTCCGTTATTTCGACTTTGACGGAAACGAGACGGATCTGTTCCGGATTCTGGCATCTCAGGGCATCAATTATATCCGGGTCCGGGTATGGAACGATCCGTACGATGCGGAATGGCGCGGGTTCGGCGGGGGCAACTGCGATATCGATGCCGCGGTGGAGATCGGAAAGCGGGCGACGGCCTGCGGCATGAAGCTGCTGGTGGATTTCCATTATTCCGACTTCTGGGCGGATCCGTCCAAGCAGATGGTGCCCCGGGCCTGGAAGAACATCACGGATATCCACGAGAAGCGGGAGGCGGTTTATCAGTATACCCGGGATTGCATGCAGAAGCTGAAGGACGCCGGGGTGGATGTCGGCATGGTGCAGGTCGGCAATGAAACGAACGGGCGGCTGGCGGGCGAAAAGATCTGGATGAACATCGCCTATATCATGGATGCGGGAGCGAGGGGCGTGCGGGAGGTGTACCCGGATGCGCTGATCGCGGTGCATTTTGCAAATCCGGAAAAGGCGGACAGCTACCGGACCTATGCCAGCAAGCTGGCCTACTATGAAAAGAACGGCCTCATTCACTACGACGTATTCGGCACTTCCTACTATCCCTACTGGCATGGCACGCTGGAGAACCTTTCCGCGATTCTGACGGAAATTGCCGAAACCTACGGCAAGAAGGTCATGGTCATGGAAACCTCCTATGCCTTTACGGAGGAGGATACGGACTTTTCCGGGAACACGATCGGGGGCGGCGGCGGGATCGTGAAGGATTACCCCTTCACCGTTCAGGGCCAGGCCAACGCCATCCGGAACATTACGGATACGGTGGTCAACGGCACGCCCTCAGGCATCGGCGTCTGCTACTGGGAAGGCGCGTGGATCACGGTTGGCCGCAGCTCCTGGGAGGAAAACCATGAGATCTGGGAAAAGTACGGCTCCGGCTGGGCCTCCAGCTATGCCGCGGTCTACGATCCGGACGATGCGGGGAAATACTACGGCGGCAGCGCGGTGGACAATCAGGCCTTCTTTGACGCGGAGGGAAAACCGCTGGAATCCCTGAAGGTATTCCGGATGATGCGGGAGGGCAATGAAACGGAGCTGAAGGCGGACGCGCTGGAGGAGCCGACGGTGATCTGTGACCTGGCGATGCCGCTTCAGCTGCCGGAAACCGTGAACGCAGTGATGACGGACAACAGCCGGCAGCCGGTTCCGGTGGTCTGGAACCTGACGGAGGAGGAGAATGAGCGGATGCACGCCTCCGGCCCGGCGGTTTATGAGATTGCGGGAGAAGCCGGCGGGATGGCCGCGAAATGCTACGTTTCCATGATTGAATACAATTATCTGCAGGATTACAGCTTCGAGGAAGGCGGAGACGCCTGGCGGATTACGGACCTGAAGAAGGCGGACGAGCTGTATGTGGAGGACAAGAAAACGGACTCGCTGACCGGATCGAAGCATATGCATTTCTGGAGCGCGGCCAAGAACAGCGTGGAGTTTACCGTGGAGCAGACGGTGACGGATCTGCCGGAAGGGCGGTTCAAGTTCTCCGTATCCATCATGGGGGGCGACTGCGGGGAAACGGAGATCTATGCCTATGCGAAGGTGGACGGGGAAACGGTGGGCACCTGTCCGATGACGATCAGCGGATACGGCAACTGGGACACGGGCCGGGTTACGGCTTTCGATCATCCGGCCGGGAGCGAAGTGACCGTCGGTGTCTATGTGAAATGCGCCGGGGAAGGGAACGGCGCATGGGGTAAAATCGACGATGCGATGCTGAATGCGGTGGTGGAGTAACATCGGAAAAGGGCCGCGCGCCGGAAACGTTACCAATGTTGAAAAATAAGGATGCTAGGAAAAGTTTCTGTTGACAAAAAAAGAGACAGGCGATACAATATTTCCGAATTTGAACGGAATAAGGCGGACAATGGGCAGGGATGTCTGTTGCCCGTCTGTGTTCCGACAAAAATAATAAGAAAGGATGTTTTCTCATGAAAAAATTCCTGGCGATCGTTCTGGCGGCGATCATGGCACTGTCCCTGTGCGTGACGGCTTCCGCCGAGCAGCCCTTTGCGGGCGAGTATGACGTTACCCTGTGGGTGGCGGAGGAAATCAAGGACCTGACCCAGAAGCAGGTGGATGACTACAATGCCACCAATACCGACGGGATCAAGATCAATGCGACCATCGAAGCGGTTTCCGAATCGGATGCGGCGACGCAGATGATTACGGACGTGGAAGCCGGCGGCGATATCTTCTGCTTCGCGCAGGACCAGTTCGCCCGTCTGGTGCAGGCCGGCGCGCTGGATTCCCTGGGCGTGAAGGCCTCCGAAACGGTTGAAGCGGCCAACGCGGCGGGCGTTGTGGCGGCGGCCAAGTCCGGCGATGTGCTGTATGCCTATCCGCTGACCGCGGACAACGGATATTTCATGTACTATGACAAGAGCGTGATTCCGGAGGAGGATGTGGACTCCCTGGAGAAGCTGATCGCGGACTGCGAGGCGGCGCAGAAGTATTTCGCCTTCGAAATGAACACCTCCGCCTGGTACGCGGCTTCCTTCTTCTTTGCGACCGGCTGCCATTCCAACTGGACCACGGATGACGAAGGCAACTTCATTTCCGTGGATGATACCTTCAACAGCGCCAACGGTCTGGTGGCTGTCAAGGGCATGAAGAAGCTGGTGGATTCTCCCTTCCATCTGAGCGCTTCCTCCGTGAACGAGTTCAATTCCGGCGCGGCCATCGTGGTCAGCGGAACGTGGGACTTCGTGACGGCGCAGGAAATCCTGGGAGACAACCTGGGCGTTGCGGATCTGCCCTCCTTCGAAGTGGACGGCAAGGAATATCACCTGGGCTCCTTCAACGGCTGCAAGCTGATGGGCGTCAAGCCGCAGGTCGATCCGCTCAAGGGCGGTGTGACCCATCGTCTGGCCCAGTATCTGAGCGGCGAGAAGTGCCAGATGGAGCGGTTTGAAGCCCGCGCATGGGGCCCCTCCAACCTGGTGGATCAGCAGGCGGAAGCCGTTCAGGCGAACGCCGGTCTGGCTGCGCTGCTGGCCCAGTCTCCCTACTCCGTGCCGCAGGGCCAGATCCATGGCTCCTGGTGGGATATCGCCAAGGTCATCGCGGATGACGTGAAGGCCGCGACGGACGATGCCGGCCTGCAGCAGGCGCTGGACAACTACTACAACAAGATCGCCGAGCTGTTCACGCTGGACAGTTCCGCCCTGCTCTTCGTGGGCGCGTGGAACGGCTGGAACAATGCGGATCAGGAAGAAACCTATTACCTGAAGGACGGCGCCGTGACGCTGGACGTTCCGGAAAGCGACTATATGGGCGGCCGGATCGTCAATCCCGGCAGCTGGGACACCGACAAGGGCTTCCAGCAGGTCACCGAGGGCAAGGAACTGATTCAGGACCTGGGCGAGGACATCGGCGACAACAACATCGTCTTCCTGGCTCCCGGCAACTATACCGTGACCTGGGACGGCACTGCCATCACCATCGCGCAGAACTGAGAGATATCATCTGAACAATGAAGCGCCGCTGATCCCTGCGGATCCGGCGGAGACTGAATTGTGAAACACCTGGCCGGAGCCAATGATGATTGGTTCCGGCCGTCTTCGTAAAAAAGGAGCGGAGGCCGGAATGAAACAGTACAGCGATCTGGAATTTCTGAAGCTGTCGAAGGGACAGAAGTTCCTGTACAGGCTCAAAAAGTTCTTTGTCTCCATCCCCCTGGGCATTGCCCATTTCTTCATGAAGCTCTGGACGCTGCTGATGCAGGGACTGAAAGCTGTCGGCCGGGAGCTGAAGGACATCGGGAGCACGTTTGTTCACGGGGACTGGAAAACGAAAACATCCTTTTTTGTCATGGGGTTTGGCAATCTGGCCAGGGGTCAGATCCTGCGGGGCATTCTTTTCCTGCTGTTTGAAATCGTGTTTATCGGCTACATGATCCTCTCCGGAGGCAAATGGCTGAGCATGCTGCCGACGCTGGGAACGGAAGGCCCCGGCAAGGAGTACAATGAAATCTACGACGTGTACGTGACCACCTATCACGATAATTCCTTCCAGATTCTGCTGTACGGCGTGCTGACCATTTTCTTCATCATCGCCTTCATCTATTCCTGGCGGGTGAACATCCGGCAGAACAAAATGGCGGAGAAGATTTTGGCCTCCGGAAAGCCGCTCAAAAGCGGAAAGGAAGATCTGCACAGCATCGTGGACGATCAGTTCCACAAGACGCTGCTGGCACTGCCGGTCACGGGCATTCTGATCTTTACCGTGCTGCCGATCTTTTTCATGATCCTGGTGGCATTCACCAACTATGACGGCGCGCACAACGGATATACGAATGCGCTGTTTACCTGGGTGGGGCTGGACAACTTCAATACGATGCTCTCCTGGGATGTGACCGGCGGAGCCGGTACGCAGTCCTATGCGGCCACCTTCGGCGAGGTGCTGATCTGGACGCTGATCTGGGCGTTCTTTGCCACCTTCACGAACTATTTCCTGGGCATGTTCGTGGCCATGGCCATCAACAAGAAGGGCATCCGGTTCAAGAAGGGCTGGCGCACGATTCTGGTACTGACCATCGCGATTCCCCAGTTCATCTCCCTGCTGTATGTATCCAAGATGTTCGCCAAGAACGGCATCATCAATACGACGCTGATGGATCTGGGGCTGATCACCAAGGCGCTGCCCTTCTGGGAGGAGGCCACCTGGGCCCGGGTGACCGTGATCCTGATCAATATCTGGATCGGAATACCGTATCTGATGCTGATCACCACCGGCATCCTGATGAACATCCCGGCGGATCTTTATGAATCCGCCAAGATCGACGGGGCCAGCGGATGGCAGCAGTACCGGAAAATCACGCTGCCGTATATGCTGTTCGTGACCGGTCCCTACCTGCTGACCAGCTTTACCGGGAACATGAACAACTTCAACGTGATCTATCTGCTGACCGGCGGTGCGCCGACGAATCCGGCGGCCTCCTCCGCGGCGGGCACCGTGGGCTATACGGACCTGCTGATCACCTGGCTGTTCAAGATTACCATGGGCGCGGAGACCCAGTATTATCTGGCATCCGTCATCGGTATCCTGGTGTTTGTGGTGGTCGCGCTGATTTCCCTGATCGTTTACAATCTGCTGCCCAGTATCAAGAATGAGGAGGATTTCCGCTGATGAGTGAATCGACGATGAAACGCCACATGGGCCTGCGGACCTCCCGGGCGATCAGCAATACGGCGATCCATATCCTGCTGATCGTGATCAGCGTCGTCTGGCTGATTCCCTTCGTGTGCATCGTGCTGCAGTCCTTCCGGGTGGAAGGCACCGGCCCCGTGGGATACATTATTCCGAAGCAGTGGGGACTGGACAATTACACCCGCCTGTTTGAGACGGACTTTCCCCGCTGGTATCTGAACACCTTCATTGCCGCGCTGGTCACGGCGGTGTTCCAGACGATCATCGTGCTCTGCATGAGCTACACGCTGAGCCGCTTCCGCTTCAAGATGCGCCAGCCGCTGATGCGGATCATGCTGATCCTGGGGATGTTCCCGGGCATGCTGTCCATGATCATCCTGTACCGCGTGCTGAAGGATCTCGGCATGACCCAGGCCAATGCGGTTCCGGGCCTGATCCTGGTGTATATCGCTTCCTCCGGCATGGGGTACTATGTTTCCAAGGGCTTCTTTGACACGATCCCCATGTCGCTGGACGAGGCGGCCCGCGTTGACGGCGCAACGAGGGCGCAGGTGCTCTACAAGATCATTCTTCCGCTTTCCAAGCCCATCGTCATCTATACGATCCTGACGGCTTTCATGGGCCCCTGGGGAGACTATGTGTTTGCCAGGTACATTTCCTTCGGAACCTCCGCGGGGAAGAACGTGGCGGTCGGCCTGTATGACTGGCTGAACAAGGATCAGATTTCCAAGAATTACACCATGTTCTGCTCCGGCGGCGTGCTGGTGGCGGTTCCGGTGACGGTGCTGTTCATGTGCCTGCAGCGGTACTACGTTGAAGGCGTTACCGGTGGGGCTGTTAAAGGATGAACCTCTGACGACCGCCTGAGGCGGAAGTCTCGTCAGAGGTGAAATCAACCGAAACAAGCGGTCTCCACAGTGTGGAGCCGCGCCGATTGAGGTTGCGGAGGATAAGGTAGGAGGAAAGACAGATGGCAAGCGTAAAACTGACGGACGTCAAAAAAGTATATGAC
>CAMOYA010000002.1 GCA_946629635.1 uncultured Clostridia bacterium | reverse complement strand
ATTATACAGATAGAGGAAACAATTGTCAAGCTTCTTTTTCAAAAAAGAGAAAACAGGGAAATATGAAAGCAGCTTTTGCATAATTCGGAGCAAAATTCACATAGCAGATTTGCTGTGGGCAGAATACAATATATGATGTAAGAAATGGCTTGGTAAAGCAAAAAAAATGACATTTTCTTTGCGGATTCCGCCATTCGGAAAGGAAGAGGAGATTTTGAGTCAGGTACAACAGCCGGCACTCAGCAGGGAATTCAGGCCCAGAAGAATGAAGTGGAATACTTACCTGCGCAGGTACGGTACGCTTTATCTGCTGTTGATTCTTCCCCTGGCCTTTTTTGTAGTCTTTCGCTACATGCCGATGAGCTACATCCTGATGGCATTCAAGAAGAACAATATTCTTGTTCCGCCGTGGCAGGTTCAGTGGGCCAAGAACAGTGGATTTGAATGGTTTATCAAGGCTTTTAATGATCAGAATTTCATTTCCTCCCTGAAGAACACCATCTTTCTGAACCTGCTGGATCTTCTTGTCGGTACACCGATGCCCATTATTATGGCATTGCTGCTGAATGAACTGGCATTTCCGAAGTATAAGCGGGTTACACAGACCGTTCTGTATCTTCCCCATTTTCTGAGCTGGGTGATTATCTCCAGCATTTCACTCCGTCTTTTTGCAACGAATGACGGCATGATCAATAAACTGCTGGGTACATCCGTGCCGTTCCTTGGGACGGAAAACAACTGGAGAATCATGTACCTGGTGCTGGGAATCTGGAAGGAATGCGGATGGAATACCATCATCTATCTGGCTGCGCTGACCGGAATCAGCCCGGAACTGTACGAGGCAGCTGAGGTGGATGGAGCGAGCCGCTGGCGGAAGATCTGGCATATTACGTTGCCCGGTATCCGTTCCACGATTATCGTGCTGCTGATCATGAATCTCGGCCATATCCTTGGCTCAGAGTTCGACCGTCCGTTTACACTGAGCAATCCGCTGGTCGTTGGCGCCAGCAAGACCATTTCCATTTTCGTGTATGAACGGGGTATCCAGGGCAGCCAGTTCAGTCTCAGCACCGCTGTTGGCCTTTTCCAGAGCGTTGTGTGTGTCATTTTCCTGCTCCTGTCCAATTCTCTTGCAAAGAGATTCGGCGAGCGGGGAATCTGGTAAGGAGGTAGTCGGATGAGCAATGTGAATGCTGCCCTGGGCGGAAAAAAACTGCATGACGGGATGATCAAGTCCAGGAAGACAAGGGTTGGTGATATTGTCATTGCGCTTGTATGCCTGATTGCAATGCTGCTCTGTCTGCTGCCGATGGTTCATGTTCTTGCATGCAGTCTTTCCTCTGCGGATGCACTCGTTCGGAATGATGTCTTCCTCTGGCCGAAGGGCTGGAACACGGAAGCGTATCATACCGTCCTGACCACAGAAAAATATGTCCGAAGTCTGGGATGGACTGCGATTCTGACTATAGGATGTACGCTTCTTTCCCTGTTCCTGACGATATGCTGTGCATATCCGCTGATTTACTCCAATCTCCGGGGCGGAAAAGTGATCAATTTCATCATTCTGTTTACGATGTATTTCAGCGCAGGAACCATTCCCAGCTATATCCTGCTGAATAACCTGAAAATGCTGAATACGCCGTGGGCGCTGATCGTGCCCAACTGTATCAGCGTGTTCAATGTGATCATCATGCGAAGCTTCTTTTTCGGAGTACCGGACAGCCTGAGGGAAGCAGCGGAAATCGACGGCGCAGGTCCGATCCGCGTGCTGTTCCAGGTGTATCTGCCGCTGAGCCTTCCGGTGCTGGCAACACTGGCACTGTTTTACGCGGTGGGCAGGTGGAACGGATTTTCAGATGCGCTGATGTACCTGAAAAAGTCCGATGCGGAAAAGTACTGGCCGATTCAGCTGCTTTTGTACAACGTGATCAAGAATTCAACGCAGACAAGCGAACAGGTTGCCCAGGAAGGCTTCTTCAACAATGGCGTTTCCAAAACGATTCAGATGGCGACGGTCATGTTTGCGACGGTTCCGATACTGCTTGTCTATCCCTGGCTTCAGCGCTATTTTGTCACTGGCGTGACGATCGGCGCCGTCAAAGGATAAGCGCAATTGCCTGCGCCGGTTTTCCCTTGCACAACGTATTTTCGGGGCGGATGCCCCCGGAAAATATAAAAAGGAGGAGTATACCTATGAAACGTTTCCTGTCTCTGGTCCTGGTGCTGGCTCTTGTGGCTGCCATGGGCATCTCTACGGCTTTCGCCGCGGATGACGGATTTGTGGACGGCAAGTTCACTGACACCCGTCATATCACTGTCGAGATCTACAATCGGAACAATGACGGCGGCTCGGATCCTACCAACAATGTCTGGACGGATTACATCAAAAAGGGCATGCTGGAAAAGTACAATGTGGAAGTTGAATTCGTTTCTGTCGGCCGCTGGACGGAAGTGGACGACATCAACAATCTGCTGGCCACAGGCGAAGCTCCCGATGTATGCGTGACCTATTCCTATCCGACGATTCAGACCTTCGCCGGCATGGGCGGCGTTGTTGACCTGGCTCCCATTCTTACGGAGTACAAGGATCAGCTGACCGATCTGTGGGATCTTCTGGGCGACTACAATATCTACTATGATCAGGATCCGGCGACGGGCAGTGTCTGGGCCATCGAAGCTGTTCTGGCTGAATCCTCCAGAATCAATACCTTTATCCGGAAAGACTGGCTGGACAAGCTGGGTCTCGCCCTTCCGACCACTGAAGAAGAGTTCTACAATTGCCTGGTTGCCTTCCGTGACAACGCGGAAACCCTGCTGGGTGCGGATGCCGACAAGATGGTTCCCTACAGCACTTCCACCGATATCGGCTGGCGGAACGATCTGCTGAGCATCAGCAAGGTGGCTGAGGACATCGATGATCCGACCCTGTACGTTTACGGCTATGATGATCGTCATATGCTCTATCCCGGTTATAAAGAGGGCATCCGTGTGCTGAACAAGTGGTACAACGAGGGCCTCGTCTGGAAGGATTTCGGCCTGTATACGGATTCCACGGATGAAGACAATATGATGAAGGCCGGTTACGTCGGTGCCTTCCAGCACAACTGGGACTATCCTTTCCGCAACGGTGATGACTCCATTGAAGCGAACCTGAAGCGCAACGTTGGTGAAGATGCGATCTTCGTGGCTGTGGACTGCTTCAAGAACGATGCCGGAATCACCCGGAAGTTCCTGGCGGACAGAGTCGACCGGAAGGTTTTCTTCCCTGCGACCAATGATGAACCGCTGGCTTCCATGCTGTATGTCAACTTCATTTCCAATGCGGAAACCATCAAGTATCTGCAGACCGGTAAAGAAGGAGAAAACTACAATCTGACCGCTGACGGCGCTTATGAAATTCTGCCGGCAGTCGGTGAATGGGTCAAGAATTCCGGTAACAATATCGACTATACCATTACTGTGAACGGTCTTTATCTGGGAGATGCCACGCAGGCGACCACCGCGCTGAGCTATCCTGGTGTTCCTGCCGATGTCGTGATTGAAGCAAACCGGATTGGCAAGGAGAATGGCCGGATTGCGAAGAAGTACACCTGCGGAGACATTGAAGCGGAGACGGATGTCGGAACGAGCCTGACCTCCAAGCGCGACGCTCTGCTGACGCAGGCTGTGACCGCGCCTGTGGATCAGTTTGACGCCGTTTATGATGCGGGCATGGCTGATTATCTGGCCTCCGGCGGACAGGCCATCATCGATGAACGCGCAGAGAAGCTGCTGGCTGTTTACGGTGAAGCACCTGCTGCCAAGTAATCTCTGACAGTCTGAATACACAGCAAGGGGGAGAAAGCTGATGGCTTTCTCCCCCTGTTCTTTCCGGATATTATGAACCTTTCCGGTTGCAGCTGCCCCGAAACGTTTCCCGTTATTCGTTCTGATACTGCTGAAGCTGCTTCCGGTAAGCACTCGGCGGCATTCCGACGATCTTCGTGAAGGTCCTGAGAAAATTGGAATAATCGCTGAAACCGCATTGATACGCAATGGTGTTGAGACTGTCACTTCCCAGCATCTGCTGTCTGGAAAGCATGATCCGTCTGTAAAGGATGTAATTATAGATGCTTCGGTTCGTGAAGGCGGTAAATTCGTGTGCGAGATAGGAAGAACTGACTGAGAACATCCGGGCCAGTTCGCTGATGCTCAACGGCTCCGTATAGTGAGTGTTGATATAGGACAGAACATCGCGGATGATGCTGTTGGAAAGATGTTCGCTTTCAACAGGAGATGCTTCGCCGAAGGCCTGGCAGATCAGTTCCAGACATCCCATCATCTGAGAGTAATCCATAAAACGGGATACCGGATCGGAAGGGGAGGCGGCTCTTTCCTGAATCTGGCGGATCATGGAGACAAACCGGGCCGCAGCGTCCTCCGTCAGCTGATATGTATAATGTCCGCGGGATGCATGGGACCGGAAGAATGAGATGAGATCGATCTGTCCGCAGCCGAGCTGACGCAGGACTTCCGGTGCAAGATTCAGATAAGCCCGTTCATAGTTATGCATCTCCCGCGTACACCGAAGACCGTGCATAAAGAAAGGAGGAAGAATAAAAAGCTGGTTTGGACGGAGCGTATAAAGCTGGTTGTCCACCCCCATCAGCTGTCCGCCGTGGCGGTGAAGATAAAATTCAAAATAATCATGGCAATGATACTGCGTGACCGTCATTCTCTCACTGATCACATGATATGCTTCATATCCCAGCGGGCTTTGATCCATGGGTGTAAACGCATTTTCGTTCTGCTTCATGTGCTTTATCATCCCTCCAGTGACAAGAATATGCATTATTTGCATACATTCAGACAATAATTGTATAGAACCGTGCATGCCGGAATGATATACTTGATTCCAGTGAACGTGCAAGAGTTTATTGAAATCGTATCATTTTGACCGGAGAAGCGGTCTGGATGATTCGGCGTATGCCGGCCGATGCATCTGCGAAGATGATACTCCATTGAATGTAAAACCTGCATTCCAGGTTATTATCTCCGGAAAAAAGTCGGTTGTCAAGGATTCAAATGAATTATGACGGTTCATGCAGAACGGACTGCCTGAAAAAAGATGCTGGTGAGGAAAACAAGATGAGCATGGATTCTGAAACTGTACGGCTTGGAATCATCGGGATCGGTAATATGGGAAGCGAGCATTGCCGGAATATTCAGGGCGGAAAATGCCCTGACGTCAGGATCACGGCGGTGGCTGATCTCCGGGAAGACCGACGGAGATGGGCATCTGAAAGGCTGCCCGGGGCTGCGGTGTATTGTTCCGGCGAGGAACTGATTTCCGCCGGGAATTGCGATGCGGTTCTGATCGCGGTGCCGCATTTCGGACACGAGGCGCTGGCCATCTCTGCAATGGAAAAAGGGCTTGATGTGCTGTGCGAAAAACCGGCAGCCGTAACGGCTTCAGCCGCACGGCGCATGCTGAAGACGGCAGAGAGAACCGGCCGGTGCCTGACCTATATGTTCAACCAGCGCACAAACTGCACTTATCGCGCGATTCACGATGCGCTTGGTTCAGGCGCCTTCGGAGAGCTCAAGCGGGTCAACTGGATTGTGACCGACTGGTACCGGACGCAGCGCTATTATGATTCCGGCACCTGGCGGGCCACCTGGAGCGGAGAGGGAGGCGGAGTGCTTCTGAACCAATGCCCGCATCAGCTGGATTTGCTGATCTGGCTGTGCGGAATGCCGAAGAAGGTCCGTGCAGTATGCCACGAAGGGAAATGGCACCGGATTGAAGTCGAGGATGATGTCAGTGCATACTTCGAGTTTGAAGGCGGTGCCACAGGGGTCATGATCACATCCACAGGGGATCTGCCTGGAACGAACCGGCTGGAAATCGACTGCGAAAAAGGAAAAATTGTCTGCGAAGACGGATTTGCAAGATGCTGGAAGCTGTCGGAAAGCGAAAGAAGCATCTGTTTTGAAAGCGATAATCCCTGGTATCATGCGGATGCATCGATGACAGTCATGAAAACGGATGGAATCAATCTGCAGCATGTGGGAGTGATCAACGCTTTTGCGGACCATATCCTGAACGGACGCCCTCCGGTCGCCACGGCCGCGGACGGACTCAATGCAATCATGCTGAGCAATGCCATTCACATGGCCGGATGGACCGGAGAAGAGATAACGATTCCATTGAATGAAGAACGGTTTGATCGGATGCTGGAAGAGAGAATTGCACGATCCCAGCCAAAGAATGGTTATGACCAGACGTATGAAACGTCTCATGAGCGGACGGGTGAGACGATCAATCCCTCATCAGATCATACATCATAATTCCTGCAGCAACGGCCGCATTCAGGGATTCCGCGCCGCCCCGCATGGGCAGAGCCAGCCGGTGTGTAGCTTCCTGCCGGATTTCGGGTGAGACGCCATGCGCCTCATTTCCGATCACGAGGACAAAGGATGAACCGACTGATGGCCTGGCATAAAACGGATCACCGTCCAGCTGGGACGATATGATGGAAAAACCATTTTCCCGCATCGTACGGAGGTCATCGTGCAGGGAAGCGGAGACATCAAATCCCATGCGAAATATGCTTCCCATGGTTGCACGGACAACCTTTGGAGAGAAAAGATCCGCACAGCTGGCGGACAGGATCACGCCGTCAAGCCCGGCGGCATCGGCAGTCCGGATGATGGTACCCACGTTTCCGGGATCCTGAACGCCATCGAGGCAGACGAGGTGTTTTCCATCGATCGGACGCGGTGTTCTGGACAGTACAGCCGCAATTCCCTGGGGGGTTACAGTGTCCGAAACGGAGGCAAATACGTGGGAGGGCAGCCCATAAATCGGAACGGAATCAGGAACCGGGAACGGAAGCGGAGTATCCTCTCTGAGCAGGAGCGCCCGGACGGTGAAGGACGAGGACAGCGCTTCCTGCACCATTTTGGGGCCTTCCACCAGAAAGGCATCCAGCGATTCGCGACCTTTCCGTTCACGGAGGCTCCGCCAGGAGATGATCTTTGGATTTTTCAGTGAGGTAATGTTTTCCATCGCTCGGAACTCCTTTACAAGAAGAAAAATCGTTGAACAATGTGGAAATAATGCTTGTTTCCTGTGCCAAACAATCATATTATATCATATGAACGGACATTGTTTCGGGCAGATTGCATAAAATAATCGATCTGCGAAATCCCCGGTGTCCCATGCGGACAGGAGGGAAAGGAGAAACCGCGATGAACGATAAAACTGAATTTAAAACAAATTCCATGAATAAACTGGTGCAGTTTTCCTTCGATCATATGGCGGACGGGGTCTGCATTACAGACTGGCGGGGCTGGGTGATGTTCTCCAATCCGGCAGCCAGGGAGATTCTGGAGATCGGGGAAAAGAAAAACGGCCGGATTTGGGAAATGATTCCGTTCGTAGCGGCAAATGACGAACTGATTCAGCTCTTTATCGACGCGATCTCAAACAAACAGTCCGGGAGACGCGGAAGGGTTCAGTTCCAGAATACGAAAGGCGAGATGTTGCAGCTGCTGGTTCATCTGACGTATTCAGAGGAAGCCGGCGGCATGTTCGTGATCGTGATCACGGATCTTACGCGGCTGGAGGAAGTCAGCTCCGCATTCGAAAGGTATACTTCCCCCGAGATCGCAGATATGGTCCTTTCCACGCCCGAAGGAGCCAGACGTGGTGGAAACGTTCGGGAAGTGAGCATTCTGATGAGCGATCTTCGCGGATTTACTTCAATGAGTGCGCATATGTCTCCCGATACGCTGGTGGATGTATTGAACCATTATTTTGAGGAAATGGTCCATGTGATATATCAGTACAGGGGAACCGTGATCGAATTCGTCGGGGATGGCATTTTTGTCGTATTTGGCGCACCAAAGGATGATCCGGATCATGCGGTGCACGCTGCGGCCTGTGCGATTGATATGGAAAATGTGATGGAGGATGTCAACCGCTGGAACATTGAACGAGGATATCCGGAGCTTCGGATGGGAATCGGGATTAACACAGGAGACACGGTTGTCGGCAACATCGGATCCAGAGACAAAATGAAATACGGATGCATGGGCAATACCGTCAATCTGGCCGGCAGGGCAGAAAGCTATACGATCGGCGGTCAGATTTACATCACTGAATACACGGCCAAAGCGATCGGGGAACAGCTCGAAATCAGCGGATGGCGGACGATCCTGCCAAAGGGTGCAGATCATCCGGTCAGGATCGGTGTGCTGAATGGAATCGGCGGCAAATACCGGAAACGCAGAAATCAAGAAAACATTGCATGGGCTGACGTGCCGAACCCAAGGCGGGTGAACGTGTACCCGGTGAATCAGAAGGATGTATCCAGGGAAGGATATCCTGCGGTGATCACCGGAATCAGCCTTGACAGGCAATACTGCAGGCTCCGGTCCGAAACCGGGCTGGAGGAAATGCAGGACATCATGATGGATGTCGGTGACGGTTCATACGGAAAGGTGATCCGAAAGGAAGAAGATGAATATATCATCGCGATGACTTCCATCAGCGAAGAATGGCATGTGCTGTGATTCGATCAGAAGGTCAGATATTCAAGCAGATTGCCGATCCAGGCGGCAAGACAGGAAAAAGGACGGGGTGTTTCCTGCGGAGGGAAGGACATGGAAATCGTTGCGGACAGCGCTGATTCACCGGATGCGGTAAACGGATGATAATAATCGTCCGTAAAGAAGCCGGGAAACAGGAGGGCTGCGGAAGCAGGAAACTCCCGGCGGAACAGGAGCAGAAATTCCGGAAGCAGTTCCTCCGGCCGAACGGCAAGTGACGCCGGCGGTGAGGAGGCAGAAGGAAGATCCGAAGACAGTGAGGAGAGAACGGAGAGCCCGACAGGGATCTCCATTTTCTTTTCAGAGGAAAAAAGAAGCGAAATTGAAGCGACACGGCGATTTCGGAACATGGTCAGAAAACGCCAGAGAGATGACTGAACGGGGGCCGGAAGACTTTCCATCAGCACTGAGCCGCGTCCGGCAAGACAGAGGCTCATCTGCTGGGGAAGAAAGTCATTGCGTTTGGGGTCGGCGGCGATCTGGAGAAGGGACAGGCCGGACAGCATCATCAGATAGGCCAGGTGCAGCAGCAGAATGGCGCAGGCGCGGGAAGCATATCCGGCCTCATGCAGCCGAAGCGTCAGGGTGATCAGAAGCGGCATATGATCCGCCAGAAAGAGGTCCAGCGCGATGCGGGCGGTGCGAAGGGCAGACGGATCCATCCGGGCGGAGGAGAATGCTTCGGACAGATCGGTCAGGCTGCGCAGAAAGTCTGCAGGAAGAGAATCGTCCCGAAACTCGGAAAACAGATCCGGATGACGCAGAAGCGTCGGCAGCAGCATATAATGGATGCCGAGGGGAAGCTGACAGGTGCGGACGGCGGCATCCCGGCCCCGGAGGAACAGCGAGAGATCCGCACTGCATGCGCCAATATCCAGCACCATGAAACCGCCCCGTGTATCCTCCGGCGCAACAAAGCGGAAATATGCACCGATGGCTGTGCTTTCGGAAGCAAAAGAAACAGGGAGTCCGGACGGATCAATCGGGAATCCGCTGTCAGAAAGCACCCGGTCCGTCAGGCTCCGGAACAGCATCAACAGCGACTCGCGTCCCTCGGGAGCCATTTCATCGGGTATGGCAAAGCGGAAGGAGAGCGTAGAGGCTCCCGACCAGCGCGCCTGCAGCGCGGAGATCAGCATCACCTGATGCAGGCAGATGAAGGGCGAACGTCCTTTGATGTCCTCCCATTTCAGACATGTATAAACTGAGGAAGAAGGGATGGAAAGCATGTCCTGCAGGTTCTCCGCCATCAGTACGATCCCGTCCTGAAACGGCTCCGGATCCGATCCCGGCACGTTTCGGAACAGCCTGGATACCGTGGGCAACAGTGCTGAAACCGGGACTGCAGGTAAAAACTCCTGCCGGAGCAAATCCCGGGATGCGGCGGGATTGTTCAGAAGCGTGCGGATCATCACCGGACCGTGCATGGGAGATCGGGAGGTGCCGGATGAAAGAATGACGGAGGTTGCAACGGATCCGAAGTCAATACAGGCGCAGAAGGGTCCGGAAGGGGTGATATCCGGAGCCGGAAGGATATTCAGAAGCGTTCCCATGGATGCATTTTCACGGACCAGCGTAATTCGCAGGGGAAAGGAAGAAAGCCTGGCGGTATGACGGCAGGATACCTTGCTGAAACGGGTCTCATCCGGAAGCGAAAGCGAGAAGGAATCAGGAAGATGCGCATAGATAAAATACGCATGCCACTGATCTTCGGGGAACGGAACGGAGGGCCAGAGTGCCAGCGTAGGAATGTCCCGGGAATAGAGCGAAACCGTTTCTGCGGCTGAATAGGTCCGGATGAGGCGAAGCGTAAAGGTCCCATGCAGGGTCAATGCGACCTGCAGAGAGGCTTCATCCACTCTGGAAAAGGACAGAAAATCATCCGAAAGGAGAATCCGCCCCTCGGGAAGGGATACCAGACAGTCGGCAAAGGCAGGGGAAAGCGGCGGAAGAACGGCATCTGAATTCACTCGGGAGGCAGCGGATTCATCCGGGGCACGGACCGCGCCAACGGGATCAACAGTGCACAGCGAAGAGAGAAGTGAATCGCCAAGAACTTCACCGGAACGGGCGGGAAAAACAGTGATGCAGTCGCTGAAGGGGGAGAGTGCTCCGTCGCAAAGGACAGGCCCCAGACATTCTTCCAGAAGGGACCGAACGGAGGGTGATGCGGAATCCCATGGCCATGTCAGCTCGGGAATCCGGTCGGACAGCGGAGCGCGCGAATCCGAAAGCAGACGGTTCAGCGCATCGAGGCGGCTTTGGAAAGCAGAAGGGAACGATGCGGAAAACCCGGAAAGATTCCTGACCAGCGCATCGCGAAATTGATCTGAGGTGGCAAAGAGAAAATCGCTGTCTGATTTCAGCAGACTGATGGCGACCGATTCCCCGTCATCATGGGATGATTCCAGCATCCGGCCGGAGTGTTCCCGGGCGAACGGAATGGAGCGGAAAGTGTAGATCGCATGCTGGGGAAGCGCTGTGCATGACACGGCAGGGAAGTCATCGCGTCCGGTCAGTGCCGAAGCAACGGAGTCCCGAGCAAGAGAAGGCTCATATATACAGGGAATCCGTTCTATCAGTCCCCGATATGCAGGAAGATCCATCAGGCCGCAGACAGCCTGCAGGCGCACTGAAAAAGATGCATCCGGTTCGCCTGCCGGTTCTTCCCGGTTCAGATCCGTCAGAAATGAATCCAGGAATGCGGAAAGCGCAGAATTCCGGGCAAGCGTGGCAGCCACTGCGGAAAGAGCCGAAAGCAGCAGGGTCCGGTCACTTTCGGAAAGAAAAGGAATCGGGTCCATAAAACGAAGCCGATCCGCCTCCCACCAGGTGACAAAAGAAGGAATCAAAGACGCATGGGACCGCAGACGACGGGCAGGAACAGGCGGACGGTCCGGAATCAGGACCGCAAACGGTGCATAGACGGTGCCATTTGCGTTGGAAAGGGAGAAAACAGTGCAGAAGGAAGCATGAACGGTTGAAAGAAAGGCGCGGGAAAAGGGATGCGCCGGAGTGACAGAGAATGAACGCAGCCGGGGTTCATCCGATGTGAGGCGGCGATACTGTGAAAGGACCAGCATGGCGAGAAGACCCCGCAGATCATCCGTATCCTCTTCATGATCTCCGTTTCCATCGGGCAGAAGCATGAGAAGCTCCTCCGGCGTGGAAACTGTGGATTCCGGAAGAAGATCGGGCAGGAGCGGAATGGGCGGAAGACGATCTTCCGTGCTGAAGGTCAGGCGCTCCGCTTCTTCACGGCAGACAAGTGCGACGGAAGAAAGCAGAGCAAGCAATGGCGTGTCCGATGATGAAGATGAGCTGAAATCGCGCAGCAGCTTTTTCCGGAGCGCCTTTGCGTCCGGAAGCTGCACTCCCTGGAGCAGGGAAGGCAATGCATCCCGGAGAAGCCGGGTGGAAGAAGCTGTTTCGGAGAGAAGCATATTGTCCGGATGCTCTTTCAGAAAACGACAGATGGCATCGAAGGCCGGTACGGAAAGAATGCCGTTTTCAGCGCTTCCTTTGGTTGACGCCGGTTTGCTTTTGGAAAAAAACCGGTCTGCGGAGGTCTTCAGATCCTCCTGGCACCGATTGGCGGCAGCGGTGAGAAGGCGAATACGGCGTTTCATCCGGGAAAAGGCCAACGGTTCATCCTGAGCGGACATGCCGGAAAGCCTGCTTTCCGCTGCGGCCAATGCCTGATTGCAGCGAGAAAAGCAGAGGAGAAGCGCCTGTCGGGCGCGAAGCGAACCGGCATCGGACAGCGCTTCATCCCGAAGCTTCAGTTCTGAAAGCATCTGTGCCTGCATCTGATCCAGCCGATGAAGCAGGCGTTCTTCTTCTGTATCCGCGAGAGAATCTCTGTGAACGGGCTGGATCTGATCCAGTCCGGACTCATGCGCTTCAGCCCGGGACACTTCATACTCGGAGAAGACAGTGATAAAACGGCCGCAGGCATCGGATGCTCTCTGAAAGCGCTGCGCCATCTCATCGGAAGGAAGCATCGACGGCGGGAATGCGTTCAGGACGCGGGCAAGTTCCCTGAGCAGCAGAAACAGAGCTGATTCGATCCTGTCCAGAAGACTGCGGTCCCCGTCGGATATTTGTCCCTGCGGAAAAAAACGACGGAAAAAACTGCTCCTGGATGCGGATGGGATGGAAAGGTGATGCTGCGTCCGTCCGGAAAGCGCGTGAAGGGCAGGAAGAATATCGCAGAGCATCCAGCAGGTCATCAGGATGGCGGACGCAGCTTCATGTGCGTTCCCGCCAAGTGCGCGCAGCGAGGAGATGTCATCCGTTTCCATGGTATGAATACCGGAAGGAAATTCGGGGGCAGTCCAGAGATGGGAGATTGCTACGGCGGCGAAACAGGATGCCAGCGGGAAGGCGTCATTCTGTTCAGACGCCAGGAACGAGGGTGGAATGGAAAGCATCGTCAAAGCGTCTTCAGGGGCCATAACGCTGTCGAACAGGCTTTTCAGCGAGGTGCGAAGCGTGGGATAGAAAGAATCGGGCAGCGGGGATATAGACCGCAACAGAGCCAGGAGCGCAACGCTGTGAGCAGAATGCACCTGATCGCGCTGACGGAGAAATGAAACCAACGCGCGACTGACCCCGGCGGAAAAACTGTCCACAGGATCGAAGAGAATGATCATGCGGGCAGAAGCGGATGCTTCTGCTTCGTCCGCATCCATACGGGAAAGAAAGCGGAATAACGGACAGTCCGAATCCCGGGTTTCCAGCCATGTTCTGAATGCCCATTCAACGGCATCCGGATCGGTCTGAAAGGAGATGGGCTGACCGGCGCCACGCAGGGCGGACAGAAGCTGCGCATCTGAAGAATCAGGGGAATCAGACACAGTGAAGGACGGCAGATCCACGCGGCATGCTTCGAAGGCGAAGGACTGACGGAAAAGCGGAAAGGAATCTGCCCCGGGAGAAACAGCATCGGACAGCCGGTTATAAAGCGCAGCCATTTCCGCGAGGGCCGGATCGGAATCCTTCCATGCCAGATGGAATACGTCCATGTGGGATACGGGTGGGACGATGCCGCCGGCAAAGGATGAAAAAATGGTTGGCAGCGCCTCCGCAGAAGCGTTGCCAACAACAATGAGATAACCTTTCAAGAAGAGATCCTTCCTTCCGGATGTTTCATCAGAATCAGGAGATATCAGCCCCGATATCCTTTGGGATTCTTCTGCTGAAAGCGGAATGTGTCCCTGCACATATCTTCCAGCGTCTTTTCCGCCTGCCAGCCGAGAAGGGCTCTGGCTTTGGTCGGATCCGCCCAGTTCTCTGCAATATCGCCGGGACGGCGCGGTGCGATCACATACGGAACATCCACATGGTTCACACGGATAAAGGTCTGAACCAGATCCAGAACGGAGTATCCGTGACCGGTTCCGAGATTGATGATTTCGCAGCCTTCGTGGGATGCTGCGTAATCACAGGCCAGAACGTGCCCGCGGGCGAGATCCACAACATGGATATAGTCACGGACGCCGGTTCCGTCAGGCGTCGGATAATCATTTCCGAAAATGGAAAGCTTTTCCAGTTCGCCGACGGCGACCTTCGCCACGTAGGGCATCAGATTATTCGGAATTCCGGCGGGATCCTCACCGATCAGTCCGGATTCATGCGCGCCGATCGGATTAAAATACCGAAGGAGAACCACGCTCCATTCATGATCCGCGGTGGACTGCCCTTCAAGAATCTTTTCGATCATGAATTTTGTCCAGCCATACGGATTGGTGCAGCCGGCGGAGGTCATATCCTCGCGGTAGGGAACGGTCGGAAGATTTCCGTATACCGTGGCCGATGAGGAAAAGACAAGCCGCTTTACCCCATGCGCCTGCATGGTTTCACAAAGAGTCAGCGTCGTATCCAGATTGTTCCGGTAATACCGAAGCGGCTGCGCCACGCTTTCGCCGACCGCCTTCAGGCCGGCAAAATGAATCACGCAGTCAAAGGCGTTCTCCTCAAAGATCCTGTCCATGGCAGCGCGGTCCGAAACATCAGCTTCATAATGGGGAACAGGTCGTCCAATGATCTGCTCAACCCGACGGATTGCTTCCGGGCAGGAATTGACATAATTATCCACGATGACCGGTTCATGACCGGCCTGAGCAAGCTCAACACAGGTATGGGAGGCAATATACCCTGCGCCTCCGGTTAACAGGATTTTCATCAGTCAGGAACCTCCAGAATCAGAGTGCAGGGGGATAGCTCCCGTTATCATGCAGTTTTTTCAGTTCGCCGGCAACATACGCCTTGTCTTCCCGATAGGTAACGCCAAACCATACCGCTTTGGTGGACAGCACTTCCACCCGGAGACCGCGGGTATGCATCAGATGATCCACCAGAGCCGGGAGCAGACATTCCTTCTTCAGCGGATCACCGGAATTGTCCGCGAGGAAATCAGACAGATACTGCATGCCGTCCTCAAAGAAAGAAGGGGCAAATCCCCAGAGGTTCATCGATACCAGGGCATCGGGATCCAGGATAATGCCGGCGGGGTCATCATGGATATCGCGAATCGTTCCATCCGGGAACGGCAGAATGCTGTAGGTTTCGGTCACCCGAACAAGATGGCCGTTCTCATCCGTCGTGCAGACGCCGCGCGTGACATGGCCGTTCTTGGAGACGGTGTTCTTCAGATAATAGGCAACCATGGAGGCCGCGTTCTTTTCGGTTGCCAGACGGTGCAGCGAAGCGGCCATGGCCTTGAAGGCGTCCTTGCCATAATAGTCGTCCGCGTTGATGACAGCAAACGGCTCATGAATCAGATCGCGTGCACACATCACCGCATGAACGGTGCCATAGGGCTTGGTCCTGTCGGCAGGCGGCGTGAATCCGCCCGGCAGGGAATCGTATTCCTGGAATGCATATTCGACTTCCACCTTCCGGGCAATTTTATTCCCGATCATCTCACGGAACTGTTCGTCCATGCTCTTGCGGATTACAAATACAACCTTGTCAAAACCAGCCTCCAGAGCATCGTAAATGGAATACTCCATCAGGATTTCTCCGTTCGGGCCGATCCGGTCAATCTGTTTGTTTCCGCCGTAGCGGGATCCGAGTCCGGCTGCCATGATGAGAAGTGTGGTTTTCATTGAACTTTTTCCTCCATACTATTTGGTATATTTCGATCCGGGACCTTCCGGGAAAGAAAGCCCTGGGTGGAATCTTTTTTGGTCAGCACCGTAAAGGTTCTGAGCAGCAGCTTGATGTCAAGCCAGATGGAAAAGCTTTCGATATACATCATGTCCAGCATGAGCTTGTCCTCAGCGGTCGTGTTGTACCGTCCTTCGATCTGGGCGTATCCGGTCAGCCCGGCTTTCATTTTCTCCCTGTAAACGAAGGCGGGAAGCTCCATCTTGTACCGCGAAACATTGGCCATCATCTCCGGACGCGGCCCAACCAGCGACATGTCACCGATCAGGATATTATAGAACTGGGGTATCTCATCCAGTCTGAATCTGCGGAGAAATGCCCCGACCCGCGTAATTCTCGGATCGTCGACCGTGATCGATGTCTGAAAATGCTCGTCCTCCGAATTCGGAATCATGGTCCGGAATTTCCGGATCGTGAACGTCTGCCCGTCCGCGGTCAGGCGGGACTGCCGAAAGATGACCGGACCCCCGTCCTCCAGATGAATCAGCAGGGAAATCACGGCGATAAACGGTGAGAAAAGCACAAGCGCCAGCAGGGAAATGACCACATCCCCTGCGCGCTTCAGGATCCGCTGCCCGAGGGTGATCTTGTTGTATTCCATCGCCAGGAAAGCCGCGTCGTCGACAATCGCCGGCCGCGCGTTGCACAGCATGATATCCTGCAGCTGCGCCTTGGAGATGACATCCTTCCGGTCGTCATAGCACATCTTCAGCAGCGCAAACTTGACGCCTTCCGGAACGGAACCGAGGAATACCACATCGGCCCGGTCGATTCGCCTTTCCAGATCCGGAACATTATACATCACGGCGTCATCAACCCGCCACTGAAGCTTGTATCTGCCGATTTTTTCCCGGATCTCCTCCTCCTGGACGGGCGATCCGAGGATGATCAGGCAGCTGCGCGGGGGATGAAAATGAAAATAGAGCTGATTCCCGACGCGGACAAAGAGAATGATGACAAAAATCTGAACAATGATGCAGACGAACAGCCACAGAAGATCGATGCCGAACAGTTCCAGATACTGATTGTTGTTTTCGTTGACGTTCATGATCTGCAGCTGGAGATAGGTCACCAGATCCGTGATGATCGTGCCGGCAATCATGGCTGAGATGACCGGTTTTGACTTCTTTCGTCCCACGTCATATCCGCCATAGACGGCATGCATGGCAAAAGTCATGGCCCAGAAGGTCAGAAGGGTGGTGGCCAGGGTCCGGTTGATGAAGCGCAGGAAAAAATTGCTGATGGACATGAAACCAAAGAAGGCAAGCGCCATCAGCATATACAGACAGAAGGCCATCGCTCCGATGAGCAGATCTGATTTGGTCTGATGAAATGAACGAGCTCCAGAAGCCACCGGAAGACCCCTCCATTTCCATAATAGTATTATAATTTTATCATATACGTTCAAACCGTGTCAACGCGGGAAAAAATGGTTTACAAGACCGGGGAAGGATGGTAAACTCTCATATTGAGTTCCTATGCGATCGCATCAGGAACGTTGGGTGTTATGCCGGCCTGGAGGAAAGGAATCAGCAATGAATCAGAATGGTTTTGAACCGCAGAATACATCCTATGGACAGCAATATAACCAGCAGCAGGGTTTCTATCCGGGAAATATGAACGGCTATGCTTCACAGTCAGCAGGATATCAGGCGGATGCGGGTGCCGGAGCGAATGCGGCTCCGGTCTGGAACGGGTACCCGCCGCGGAATGAGGGAACTGCCAGCCGTCCGGGCGTGAATTCGGTTTATTCCGGTTCGCCTGCCGGGTATTCTCCATATATGGGAAACGGATTTCAGTATGCCGGGGGACAGCCTGAAAACGGCTATTCAGCGCCGCAGCATCAGCCGGTTCCGGGCGGCAGCTTTATTCCGCAGACGCCGTACAGCCCCGGCTATACGAGCCCGGGTTATACGCCGCAGGGTACCGGACAGACCGCCGGCTATCCGCAGGCCTCTGCCGGTTATCCGCCGATGCAGGGCGGATATCAGACCGGTTACAGCGCATACCAGCAGATGGGACGTCCGCCCCAGGCGGCAGCCCCGCAGGATTCCTACGCCCAGCAGGTGCCTCTCAATGGCGGCGGATATGTTCCCAAGTCCGTTCCGGTCCGCCGCCCGCCGTTTCAGCTGACGGATCCGCTCCTGTACACGATCGGCGCGGTTCTGGTCGCGCTGTTTGTGGCAGCAGTTCTGGTTCTGCAGAGCATGCCGCTTAAAATCGTGTTCATTGTTCTCTCCGTTGCGACTGTGGCGATGCTGTGGATCCGCCCGATGACAGCGCAGAACAAACGGCTGTGCTACTCCATCATTGCCCTGGCGCTGTGCGCAGTGACGGTGGTCAGCATGGTGGCGAAGAAAGGCGCGACGGACAATCCTGCCAACCCGGGGGGCACCATCCGGAACAACCCGGGATCCTCCGCTATGGCCGGCGGCGAAATGGCAGGGAATCCGGACGGACAGGCCATCGTGATGACACCGGTCGCAGCGACGAACACCCCCGAACCGGTGGAGGACAATTTGCTGTATGAAAGACTGATCAGCTTCTTTTCCTACTGGAGCAACAACCGTTATGAAGAGATGCTGACGCTGTGTGCTCCGACCTGGCAGGTCAAACAGGAAAATGCAAAGAATGAGCTGTTTCAGCTGATTGCCAACCGAAAGCCCAAGGAAGTTACGCGGGAAAACATTACGGGTACCAGCGAAGACAGTTCCAGGCAGGTGACAGTGACTGCGCTGATCGACCGGAACAATGGAAAGGAACCGGTGAAATACCGGCTGACGATCCTGATGGTCAAGGAAAACGGAGAATGGTACGTCGATCCCCGCAGCCTGCAGACATACGAAAAGGAAGAAGCGCCCACGGATTCCCCGACCCCCGGACCGACACCCACCGCAGCTCCCAACGCCAATACGGTCCTGTATTACAATCCGGACGGAGGATCGTATTATCACGCGTCACCGAACTGTTCACTGATCGCTGCCAAGTATCTTCCTCTCAAGGGCTCCTTTACCTATGCTCAGATCAATGATCCCGCATACGCGGAACTGAGACCCTGCAGCGTATGCGGTGCACCGCTGAGATGAGTCGGATGACTCCGATGGAAAGGCTGGCTGCTGAAATGCATCCCATTCCGGAAGGAAGGTGCTTGGTCGGCGTATCAGGCGGCGCAGACAGCACAGCCATGCTGAAATGCCTGAAAAGCCTTTCCGGTATTGAGCCTGAAGCGGTGCATATCAATCACGGGCTGCGGGGCGATGAGTCGGACGGGGATGAGGCGTTTGTCCGGAAACTGTGCAGAGAGATGGATGTCCCGCTCCACGTTTTCCGCGCCGATCTGAAAAACCGGAGAGATGAGAACAGCGCCCGGGAAGCCAGGTATTCCTTTTTCAGCCAGTGTGCTGAATCAACGGGAATTGATACGCTGGTACTGGCCCATCATTCAGATGATCTGGCTGAGACATGCATCATGCGCCTTCTGCGCGGCACCGGACCAGAGGGACTGGGATGCATGCGAAGGATTGAACGCCGGGGGAATCTGCGTATTCTGCGTCCGATGCTGGGCATCCGGCGGGAAGAAATCAGGAACGCCCTGAAGGAAGAAGGGATTCCCTGGCGGGAAGACTCGAGCAACATCCAGTCCATATATCTGAGAAATGCTGTTCGGCTGCGCCTGATGCCGATCATGGAGGAGATGGCGCCCGGGAGCGCAGGGAGAATTGCCAGGACGTGCGAGATGATTTCAGCCGAGAATGAGATGATTGACACCCAGGTGGATTCATTTCTGAAGGATTTCGCCGGAGAACGCTGGATCGACTGGATGGCATTGAGACTTCATTCCGCCGCCATGCAGGCCAGGATTCTGCGGCGGTGGGTGAAAATCAATTCCCCGGCCCGCGCGGAGCGGGAACTGAGCGCGGAACAGACGGATGCGCTGGTCCGGCTGGCGGCAGGGGACGGAAGGAAGATCAACCTTCCGGGAGGACTGTTTGCGGTTCGGGGCCGCCAGGCACTGCATCTGACCGGTTTTCCCTCAGCCTCTGTCCCTGAAACGCCACTCGACAGAAAAGGTGTCCCGTTCGGAAGATGGAAGCTGGATATCCTGCCTGGCGGTGACAACCCCGGGGACGGCGTCACGGTGCAGGAGATTCCGGAAGCCATGCTCAAAGAATGCGTCATCCGAAACAGAAGACCCGGCGACTGGATTCGTCCGTTCGGAATGAGCGGCAGGCGAAAACTGTCTGATTATCTGATCGACCGGGGGATCGACGAACCCTGGCGGAATGAAATCCCGCTGCTCTGCAGGGGAAATGAAGTGATATGGGTGGCCGGAGTCGGAACCGGTGATGTTCCGATGTGGAACCGGGACAAACGGAACCTCCGGCTGACATGGACGGGCAGGATGCCCTGGCAGCCAATGAAAGCAGGAAAGGTGTAAACATGAACAGAAATACTTCAGCAATCTATCAGGATCTTGATCAGATTCTTGTGACCCGGGAGGAAATTGCCGCAAAGGTTCAGGAACTGGGTCTTCAGATTACCCGGGATTACGCCGGAACAAGTCCGGTCATGATCTGCATTCTTAAAGGGGCCTGCCTGTTTTTTACGGATCTGATCCGTGAAATTGACCTGCCGCTGACCACGGAGTTCATGGCGATCTCCAGTTACGGCAGCGCAACCAAATCCAGCGGCGTGGTCCGGATTATGAAGGACCTTGACAATGATATTCTGGACAAGGATGTCATCATTGTCGAGGATATCGTTGACACCGGAATCACGCTGAACTATCTGACCAAGATTCTGAAACAGAGAGGGGCCCGATCCCTGAAAATCGCCGCGATGCTGGACAAAAAAGCCAGAAGGAAAGTGGAGAATCTTCAGGTGGATTACGTTTGCTTTGACATCCCGGATGCATATGTGGTAGGCTACGGGCTGGATTTTGATCAGAGGTATCGGAATCTTCCGGATATCGGCGTGCTGTCGCCGCGGATTTACGGAAACGGATGAACGCAGTCATCCGAAAAGCCGACCGGCGGTATGCCTGCCCGGAAACGGACTGAACGACAGAGGAGGAGACTGTTTTGAACAAGAAACCATCCAGAGGGATTATCGGATATGTAATTCTTTTGGCCACGTTGTTCGTGATCGCCATTCTGCTCAATGGCGGGCTGGGACAGACGGTCAACAAAAGAATTGAGTATCCGGAACTTCTGAAGATGATCAGCGAGGACCGGGTTGGCCGGGTGGCCATCCGCGGCAATTCGCTGGTTGGGGTATACGGCGGCGCCAAGGGGCAGACGCAGGTCGCCGATGCAGATTTTCCGGAACGCAGCTATGATTTTGAAACAACCATCGGAGCGGATTTCCTCGATACAGTCCGCCAGATGACCGCGAACCAGAAAAAGGTCAGCATTGATGAGATCACGGTGGACAAGCTGCCCTTCCAGCTGGAGTACAGGGCACCTGTTATGATTCCCTGGTGGTATGATTTTCTGCCGTATCTGATCATGCTTGTCATTATGGCGGTTCTGTGGTTTGTGATGATCCGCGCCCAGGGTGGCGGAGGCGGCCGCGTGATGTCCTTCGGTCGGAGCCGGGCAAGAATCCAGGATCCGGCCAAGAACAAAATCACTTTTGCAGATGTTGCCGGGGCAGAAGAGGAAAAAGGCGAGCTTCAGGAAATGGTTGATTTCCTGAAAAATCCCAAGAACTACACGGAAGCCGGTGCGCGGATTCCAAAGGGCGTACTGCTGGTCGGCCCTCCCGGAACCGGAAAGACGCTGCTGGCCAAAGCCGTCGCAGGTGAAGCCGGGGTTCCTTTCTTTTCCATCAGCGGCAGTGACTTTGTGGAGATGTTTGTCGGCGTGGGCGCCAGCCGTGTACGCGATCTGTTCGATCAGGCCAAGAAGGTAGCCCCTGCCATCGTTTTTATCGATGAAATTGATGCGGTCGGACGCCATCGCGGCGCGGGACTGGGCGGCGGACACGATGAGCGGGAACAGACGCTCAACCAGCTGCTCGTCGAAATGGACGGATTTGCCGTCAATGAGGGCATTATCGTGATGGCAGCGACCAACCGGCGAGATATTCTGGATCCGGCCCTGATGCGGCCTGGCAGATTTGATCGCCAAGTGACGGTCAATTATCCGGATCAGGACGGTCGCGTTGCGATTCTGAAGGTGCACAGCCGCGGAAAGACGCTGGAACCGGGTGTGGATCTGGCCAATATTGCCAAGCGCATGCCCTATGCGACCGGCGCTGATCTTGAAAATGTTATGAATGAAGCGGCCATCCTGGCGGCCAGAGCCAAAAAGAAGACCATTGACCAGCAGCTGCTGATCGATGCCATTGCCAGGGTACAGATGGGCCCTGAAAAGAAGAGCCACAAAGTGAATGATCAGGATCGGCGGATGGTGGCGATCCATGAGGGCGGACATGCGATTGTCGGCCATCTTCTGAAAGGCTGTGACGAGGTCCATCTCATTACGATCGTCCCGCGCGGACAGGCCGCCGGACATACGCTGGCACTGCCCGCCGAGGAGCATGACAACATGAGCAGGAGCCAGCTTCTGGATCAGATTGCCATGATGCTTGGCGGCCATGCGGCGGAAGAGGTTGCACTGGGTGAAATCTATACCGGTTCTTCCAGCGATCTCAAGCGCGCAACGGAAATCTGCCGGAAAATGGTGACCCAGTTCGGCATGAGTGACAAAATCGGAACCATCTATCTGGGCAGCGATCAGGAAGTCTTTGTCGGCATGGAATTTGGCCAGAGCCGTGAATACAGCGAGGAAGTGGCCGCCCGGATCGACCGGGAGGTCGCGGACATGCTTGCCCGGGCCTATGAAGTGGCCAAGCGGATCCTGACAGAAAACCTGGACAAGCTCAGAGCCCTCGCAGATGCGCTGCTGAAGTTTGAAACGCTGAACCGTGCTGAGTTTCTTGCGCTCATGGAAACCGGCGAAGTTCCTGAAAACCTCGGAGGCGACAAACCGAGAACGACGCAGGAGGTACTCAGCCAGGCCAGGGATGATCATCCGGAACGGTTTGAAGAGAGCAAACCGGAGAAGTCCGCAGATGATACCTTTACGGAACCAGGAGATGAAATATAAGATTGTCTGCAACGTATAACCGGATGAAGTATGAAGAAAGGGGGGAGTATGATGGCAACCGGAAATAATTCGAACCGGAGCTCCGGACAGGCGCAGATTCCGGAGAGAGTTCAGCAAGCGGCACAGGGCGTCAGCCAGAATACTGCCTCCGGATTATATCGCGGGTTTATTCCGCAGAACACCGGCGGTTATTCTCCCGCCGGTGTGCACCAGCAACGGACGGGGAGTATTCCGCAGTGGAATCAGTCCACGGGAAACCATATGCGTCAGGATGCCGCTCAGGCTCCGGGAATGGATGCCGGCTATCGCGAAAATGCCGGATACACTTCCTCCGTGATGGGTGCCCAGCGCGGCTTTGTCGCAGCACCGGTTCAGCAGACGCCGAAGCAGGGAAAGGCGACCGGTGGTAAAATTCGAATTCTGATTGCTGTGGCTGCATTCATGGTGCTGGCCGGACTGGCGGTCTACGGGCTGGCGGTTTACCTGCCGGAAAAGCAGCGGGTGGACATGATTCATCAGCAGGTCAAGGCCTATGACCATCTGTTCTGTCCGGGCGTCTATGTGGACGGGATCAGCCTGGGCGGCATGACCACCGAGCAGGCATGGAATTCCGTCACCTCTCAGATTCAGCAGCGCTCTGATGCCTGGCAGGTCACGCTGTCCTATGGCGGCAACGTGGTGGCTTCGATCAATGCTTCCAACCTGGAGATGGGTACCGATCCGTCTGAAACATTGAACCAGGCATGGCAGCAGGGGCATTCCGGTACGGAACAGCAGCGCTACGATGCAATGCTTGCATTGCAGCAGCAACCTTATCAGGCATATACTGCGCATCCGAGCGGAGACAATTCCAGGATCGATCAGCTGATGAACCAACTCAAGGCGATGATCGATACGCCGGCTGAGGATGCTGTGCTGGTAGGCTTTGTCCCGGATCTGGAAGAACCCTTCGTTTTCAAGGAAGAGGTCTACGGGAAAAGCTTGAATACGGCCCCCCTGGTTGAAAAGCTTTATCAGATGGTTTCCACCATGGAGAGCGGCAACGTGGAAATTGTTCCGGAGCTGATTGAGCCTGCCGTCAAAAAGGTCGACATTGAGAAGCATTATATGCGTCGCGCTTCCGTGACCACTCCGATCGACAGGCATTCCTCCGAGAACCGGAACAACAATATCAGGCGGGCATTTGAATTCATCAACGGATATACGCTCGCGCCCGGCAGAACGTTCAGCTTCAATAATGTTGTCGGAGAAAGAACGATCGGAAACGGATTCTATGAAGCGATCGAATATGCCTACGGCGAGCACGTGATGGGCGTCGGCGGCGGCGTATGTCAGGCCAGTACGACCGTATATCAGGCAGCCGTCTGTGCCGGACTGCAGATACTGAACCGAAAGCCTCATTCTGATTCCGTCAGCTATACGGATTACGGCAAGGATGCTACCGTTTCCTGGGTCGGAAACCGGAAGGTCGACCTGACGTTCAAGAACAATACGGATGGAAACATCTACTTCGTCGCCCATGTGGAACAGGATCCCAGCAACAAGAACAGGCTGGTCGCCCGTGTGACCATCTACGGCGAATATATGGGAGACGTCCGGTATGAGCTGACATCTGAAATCGCGGAAACGCTTCTGGCTCCGTTCGAACCCAAATATATCAAGGATACCAATGCGGAGTATGTGACATATACGGATCAGCAGAAGAGCGTCTCAAAGGCCAAGGAAGGCTATATCGTCAACAGCTACCGGGTTCGTTACGACGCCAATGTGCAGACGGAAAAGAAGCTTCTGTTTACGGATCAGTATGACCCGAAACCCGAAAAAATCTATGTGGGCGTGACACAGCGGTAACGGTGAAAAAAATGAAGCGGGAGTTCCAATGAATGGAACTCCCGCGGTTTATATACCGGGAATCAGGCTTTGCCGTCGCAGCCCAGAACATTCTTGATCTTGTGAGCAACCATGTCCTTAACGGCCTGGCGGGCGGGCTTGAGATACTGCCGCGGATCGAAATGATCCGGATGTTCGGCGAAATACTTGCGGATATTGGCGGTCATGGCCAGACGGATATCAGAGTCAATATTGATCTTGCATACAGCGCTGCGGGCAGCCTGACGGAGCTGATCCTCGGGGATGCCGATGGCGCCGGGCATTGCGCCGCCATACTGATTGATCATCGCGACGAATTCCTGCGGTACAGAGGAGGAACCGTGCAGCACGATCGGGAAGCCGGGCAGGCGGCGGGAGCATTCCTCCAGCACGTCAAACCGGAGCTGGGGCTTCGTGCCGGGCTTGAATTTGTAGGCGCCATGGCTGGTGCCGATGGCGATGGCCAGAGAATCGCACCCGGTGCGGGTGGCAAAGTCTTCAACTTCTTCGGGATGGGTATACATTGCCTTGTCGGCCTCGACGGAAACTTCGTCTTCCACACCGGCCAGGGTTCCCAGTTCAGCCTCAACGACGACGCCGTGATCATGCGCATACTCGACGACCTGGCGCGTGAGCTTGATGTTTTCTTCATACGGTTTGGAGGAAGCATCGATCATGACAGAGGTGAATCCGCCGTCAATGCAGCTCTTGCAGAGCTCAAAGGAATCACCGTGGTCCAGATGCAGTGCGATCGGGATATCCGGATTTTCAATCACGGCGGCTTCAACCAGCTTTACCAGGTAAGTATGGTTGGCATACGCGCGGGCACCCTTGGACACCTGCAGGATCAGGGGAGCCTTCAGTTCGCCGGCCGCTTCGGTGATGCCCTGAATGATTTCCATGTTGTTAACATTGAAAGCGCCGACGGCATATCCGCCGGAGTAGGCTTTCTTAAACATCTCGGTAGTGGTAACCAGTGCCATATGGAAGACCTCCTTGTATTTCAAAGATGAATCAAGTATATCATATGCGGGGAAGAAAAGAAAGAAAAATATCTGTCTCTTCCGGAAAAGAAGTACGAAAGGAAGACGGAAAACAAGTTGCGCTTCCGGATTAAAATGAGTAGAATAGAAACGATATTTTACAGGAATCGGAGGGGATGAATTTGTATCCCATCGTCAGAAAACAGGTGCTTAATGAAACCACGACGCTGATGGAAATTGAAGCTCCGCTGGTCGCCCGCAAGGCCAGACCCGGACAGTTCATCATATTCCGCATTGACGAGGAAGGGGAACGCGTCCCGCTCACGATTGCCGGATACGATCGGGAAAAGGGAACGGTTACGATCATATTCCAGAAGGTCGGTTATACGACTGAAAAGCTGGATACCCTGAATGAGGGAGACAGCGTGCTCGACTTTGTGGGCCCGCTGGGCGAACCCAGCGAAACCGAAGGAATTCACCGGGTGGCCGTGATCGGCGGCGGGCTTGGTGTGGCCATTGCATATCCGCAGGCCAAAGCGCTCCATGAGGCCGGTGCGGAAGTGGATCTGATTGTCGGCTTCCGGAATGAACATCTGATCATTCTGAAAGATGAACTGGAAGCCGCCTGCACAAATCTGATCATCATGACGGATGACGGAAGCAACGGAAACAAGGGCTTTGTAACGCAGGCGCTTGAGAAGCAGATTGAATCGGGGCGTGATTACGATACGGTGATTGCCATCGGACCGCTGCCGATGATGAAGGCTGTCTGCGAGATGACGAGGCCGTATGGCATCCGGACGATTGTCAGCATGAATCCGATCATGATTGACGGGACCGGAATGTGCGGCGGATGCCGGCTGACCGTCGGAGGAGAAACGAAGTTCGCATGTGTGGACGGGCCGGATTTTGACGGCCATCTGGTCGATTTTGACGAGGCAATGGCCAGAGGCCGGATGTTCCGTCCGGAGGAAGCCCGGGCGAAGGAAAAACACATCTGCAATCTGACGGGGGAGGTGCGCTGAAGATGGCGAACATGAGTCTTGTAAAGCATCCGATGCCGGAACAGGAACCAGCGGTTCGGGCTGGCAATTTCAAGGAAGTAGCCCTGGGCTATACCCGGGAAATTGCAATGGAAGAGGCGGATCGCTGCCTTCACTGCAAGAACAGCCCATGCGTTGCGGGATGTCCTGTCAATGTTCCGATTCCGGATTTCATTGATCAGATCAAGTCCGGCCACATGGCGGAAGCCTATGCCATTATCCGCAGCCAGAACGCCCTTCCGGCGATCTGCGGCCGCGTGTGTCCGCAGGAATCGCAGTGCGAAAGCAAATGCGTCCGCGGAATCAAGGGCGAGCCTGTGGCCATCGGCCGCCTGGAAAGGTTCGCAGCGGATACAGCCATGGCCGAAGGCGGAGTGAAGCCGGAAAAGAAAGCGCCCTGTGGAAAGCGCGCGGCGGTGATCGGAAGTGGCCCCGCCGGCCTGACCTGCGCCGGCGAGCTGGCAAAGGCCGGATGGGATGTCACGATCTATGAAGCGCTGCATACGGCGGGTGGCGTTCTGATGTACGGGATCCCGGAATTCCGCCTTCCCAAAGCGCTGGTGAGCCGCGAAATCTCGGCACTGAAGGATCTCGGCGTCCGGATTGTGACCAACGCTGTGGCCGGCAAGGCGTTTACGGTGGATGAGCTTCTGGCGGACGGAAACGACGCTGTCTTTATCGGAAGCGGCGCGGGCCTGCCCAATTTTCAGAAGATTCCGGGAGAAAGCCTGTGCGGCGTATATTCCGCCAACGAGTTCCTGACCCGCCTGAATCTGATGAAAGCCTATACTTTCCCGCAGCATGATACGCCGATCAGAATCGGCAGCCGCGTGGCTGTGATCGGCGGCGGCAACGTTGCGATGGATGCTGCCCGCTGCGCAAAGCGGCTTGGAGCAGAGGTGACGATCGTTTATCGCCGGAGCGAACAGGAAATGCCTGCCCGCGCAGAGGAGGTTCATCACGCACGGGAAGAAGGCATCATCTTCAGAATGCTGACGGCCCCGACGGTCATTGAAGGGGACGAGAACGGCTTCGTCCGCAATATGAAATGTGTCGAAATGCGTCTGGGAGACCCCGATGAGAAAGGCAGGAGACGTCCTTCCCCCATCGAGGGAAGCGATTTCGATCTGCCGGTCGAAACGGTGATCGTGGCCATCGGGAACAGCCCGAATCCGCTGATCAAGAAAACGACGCCGGATCTGCCAACCGAGAGGTGGGGCGGTATTCAGGCGGATGAGAACGGACGCACTGGAAAGAAAAATGTTTATGCCGGCGGTGATGCAGTGACCGGCGCGGCAACGGTGATTCTGGCCATGGGCGCCGGGAAGAAAGCTGCAGCCGCTATTTTGCAGGATCATTCCTGCTGAAGCAGGAGGGTAACCGGACGTGAATTTCGCCTTTGATAATCAGTTTGCCATGTTTGATGTTACCCCGGTGGAAAACCAGTTCATTCTGGAGTATCTGCCGGGGGCCAGGGGCGATTACGTCCGGGTTTATCTTTATGGGCTTTTCTGCTGCTATCATCCGCAGAAGGAAATGAATCTGGACAGCATGAGCCATGATCTGAATCTTCCGATGGATGATATCATTTCCGCGTTCAGATACTGGGAACGCCGCGGCATTGTCCGCCGGATTCAGGATCATCCCCCTCAATGGCAGTATATCAACATCAAGCAGAAGAGCCTTTATACGGATGATGTCATTGACCCCGAATATGCTGCGTTCAGCAAGACCGTGATGGATTCCTTTGACGGAATCCGCGTTTTTCACGGGAGTGAAATTGCGTCCTGCTACGAATGGAAGGAAGACCTGCAGCTGCCTACGGAAGTCATCCTCATGCTTCTCAAGCATATGGCCCGCGTCCGTGGCAAAAATTTCCGGATCGCCGATGCGCAGAAGCTGGCAATTCGTCTTGCCGATGAAAAAGCCAGAAGCATCGAAGAGGCTGAATATGTGCTCAGCATGGACGAGTCAGCGATGGTTGGCATGAAAAAGGTGCTTCGAAAACTGGGAAAGAAGTATACGCCTTCCGAAGCACAGATGTCTCTGTACCGGAAGTGGACGGAAACCTGGGGCTTTGATCAGGAAGCGATTGAGTCCGCCTGCGATCAGACCGGAACGGCTGATCCGGATCTGAACCTGGTCAACGCGATCCTGGAAAAAACCTGGGAACAGCAGGGGCAGGGAAAGAAGGAGCATCTGAGCAAGTCGGATGTGCAGGCTTCGGGAGAGATCCGAAAAATCAAAAGAAAAGTGATGAAGGAGTTGGGACTGAATACAGCCATGACGCCGTATCAGGAAGAGCTCTATCAGCGGATGGCCTCTCTTTATCCGGATCCGGAAATCATCCTGATCGCCGCCAGGGAATGCGGCCGGCGGAGGAAGGATCCGGAATCGGCATACAAGCTTCTGCAGTCCTGGCAGAAAAGAGGCTTCACAACACAGCAGGAAATTGAATCGCACATCCGTTCCTTCCAGGACCGGGAATCCTTCCTGAAGGAAGTCAAATCCAGATGGTCCGACCGAACGGATATCGGAGAAAAGAGTCTGGAGCAGCTGGAAAAGTGGGAAAACCAGTTGGGCATCAGCCGGGAACTGATTCTGAAGGCGGCAGATTATGCTTCCGAAGCCAAAAAACCGATGGCATATATGGATGCGCTCCTGGTTCGGTATGCGGAGAAAGGCATTCATACGCCCGAGGAGGCGGAGCGGGATCATCAGGAGAACGCGCAGGCGAATCTGAAACAGAATGCTTCCCCGCCCTCCGGCGCACAGCAGTATCATCAGCGGGATTACGCCGGCGAGCAGGAAGAAGCGATGAAGCGTTTTATCCGGATGAATGGAGGCAACGGGAATGCGTGAAGATCTTCTCTCTGAACTGGATCGCGAGTATGAGCAGCGCCGATTTGCGAATGAGCAGACCGAGATGGATCGCCGAAAGACCATCCAGACCCGGTTCCCTGAAATCGAGCAGCTGGTCCTGCAAAGGGAAAACCTGATCCACGGTACGATCCGGCAGATGCTGGCAGGAAACGCCAACGGTCAGGACCTTCCGGAACGGATGCAGGAGGTCAATCAGAAAATCCGGGAGGCGCTCTGCCGTGCCGGCCTGCCGGAAGACTATCTGTCTCCTGTGTATACCTGCCCGATCTGTCGGGATACGGGCTATGTCGGGGAACCCGTCCGCGAACCGTGTTCATGCCTGAAGGAAGCATACAGCAGAAAACTGAGAGAATCGATCGGACTGACAGGGGACCGGAAGGAGTCGTTTGAACATTTTGATGAGCAGCTGATTCCGGATTCCGTTCTGCCGGATATCGGCATCACGCAGCGCAAACTGGCCATAATGGCCAGGGATGCATGTGCCCGGTGGGCTGAGGCCTGGCCGGATGCCGGCTATCGTGATGTGCTGATCAACGGAGAATCCGGGCTGGGGAAAACTTTCCTGATCCGTGCGATGGCGGACCGGTTGATATCCCGGGGAAAGCAGGTGCTGGTTATCAGCGCATATCAGTTTGTCCAGCTTGCGCGGAAAAGCTTTTTCGAGTCGGATGACAGCATGGATGAACTGATGAATGTCCCCGTTCTGATGATCGATGACCTGGGCAGCGAACCGATGATGAAGAGCATTACGGTCGAACAAATGTTCAACCTGCTCAATGAAAGGCAGGAAAGCAGCCGTTCCACCGTTATTTCCACCAATCTGACCCTGAAGGAGCTGCGGGAACGATATACCGAGCGTATCGTTTCCCGCCTGAACAATCCGCACACCTGCCTGATGATCACCCTGGCAGGCCAGGATCTGAGAACCATAGAAAGGTAAATCATGAACATCCAGATTTACAGTGATAAGAAGAATTTTGAGGTTCAGAAGGCGGAAAGATATTTCAAGGAACGGAGAATTCCGTTTCAGAGCATGGATCTGAAAAAACACCGGCTGGGCGAGCGGGAAATCAGGCTGATGATCCGGCAGATCGGCATGGATCAACTGATTGACCGGGAAAACAAAAGAGTCAGGGAACATCCTGCGTGCTATTACGATCGGGAGGAACTGCTGATACCTGCGATTCAGGAGGCGCCATGGCTTCTGAATACGCCGATCGTCCGGAATGGCAATCAGGTGACATCAGGCTTCCAGCCGGATGTCTGGGACACCTGGCAATAAAAACAGGGCTCCGATTCAGATGAGTCGGAGCCCTGTTCGTGCCGAAAGGGATCAATCGCCGAAGCTGATGCCGATATCCCTTGCCGTGGTGATCATCTGATGATCCGGCGGAACAAGCTTGGCAACGCCGGCAACTTCACTGAGCGGATTATGTGTAATTTCATTGCCCTTGAGCGCGACCGTCACACCGAAAACCCCGTCCCGAATCAGCTCTGCGGCATGAACACCGAACTCCGTGGAAAGCACACGGTCGTATGCGCTGGGTGTGCCACCGCGCTGAATATGGCCGGGAACGACGCTTCTGGCTTCAACCCCGACCTTCTCCTGCAACTGTTTGGCCAGATACGCGCTGGAGGAGAAACCGGCAGCACGGCGGGCTTCCCGTTCCTTCTTCTTCAGCTTTGATTCATCCTTGTCCATTGCGCCTTCCGCAACGGCGATAATGGTGAATCCCTTGTTGCTTTCCGCACGACGCTTGACTACTTCCGCCACTTTGTCAATATCGTAGGGGATCTCAGGAATCAGGATCACGTCCGCACCGCCGGCGACACCGGAATAAAGCGTCAGCCAGCCGGCTTTGTTTCCCATGATTTCGATGCACATGCAGCGGCCGTGGCTGGCTGCGGTGGAATGGATCCGGTCAATCACGTCCGTCGCGATATCATTGGCCGTGTGAAAACCGAATGTAAAATCAGTGCCGTAAAGGTCGTTGTCGATGGTCTTGGGAAGACCGATCACATTCAACCCTTCCTGGGCGAGCAGATTGGCAGTCTTGTGCGTTCCGTTTCCGCCCAGCGTGATCAGGCAGTCCAGCTGCAGGCCCTTATAGGTTTTTTTCATCATGGCGACCTTGTCCACATTGTCGTCACCGATGACGCGCATGTTCCGGAAAGGTGTGCGGCTTGTTCCGAGAATCGTGCCGCCGAGGGTCAGAATGCCGGAGAACTGGCTCCGGGTCATCTCGGAATAATCGCCTTCAATCAGACCGCGGTACCCGTCATGAATACCGACAATCTCCGCATCGAACATTTCATATGCCGCGCGGGCAACGCCGCGGATCGCAGCATTCAGACCGGGACAGTCTCCGCCGCTGGTCAGGATACCGATTCTTCTTCTCATTTTCTGAAGTGCTCCTTTCAAATTCTGTCTGGAAAACGATCGGACATCCTGAAGCATTCAGACATGCCGGACGTCGTTGATACATGAATTATATCATGACCGGTGCCGGATGCACAAACATTTTTTGCCAGGCAGTCCGGTTGCGTTTTGCCGGAGCCGATGCTATAATTTTCTGGATCATACAAAGGAGGGGCTTGAAGCGTGCACAGTATGACAGGATGTGGCGCAGGCCGTGCGGCTCGCGACGGCTGGGAGGTCACTGCAGAGATCCGGTCAGTCAATCATCGCTTTCTGGATATCAGCATGCGCCTGCCGCGCAACATTTCGTTCCTGGAAAATACGGTCCGGACAGTGATCGGGGAGAGCATCCGCAGGGGACATCTGGACGTTTATCTGACTGTTCGCCGTACGGAAGCTTCTTCCATCTGTGCGGATGCGGATTATGATCTTGCCGGAACCTATATGCAGATGGCGCGGAAAATGGCGGAAATGACAGGCACCGAGAATGATATGACCGTGAGTCGTCTGATGCAGATGGAAGGCGTTGTGACGGTTACGGAAAAGGAGTTGGATCAGGAACTGGTTTCCGCAATCTGCTGTGATGCTGTGTCGGAAGCGATTGCGCAGCTGACAGAGATGCGCAGGCGCGAGGGAATCAACCTTCAGCATGATCTGCAGTACCACCTGACGGCGGCTGCGGACCTGCGGCTTAGGATCCTTGAAGTCGCGCCGTCCGTGGTGACTGAATATCGCGAAAAGCTGGAGAACCGGCTGAAAGCCATGATTTCCGAAGGGGTTGAGCCGCAGCGTCTGGCTCAGGAGGTTGCGCTCATGGCGGACAGATGCGCGATTGATGAGGAGCTGTCCAGACTGGACAGTCATATCCGCCAGATGAACACCTATCTGTCAGCATCGGGAGAAATCGGCAAGAAAATGGACTTTCTGATTCAGGAGATGAACCGGGAAGCCAATACCATCGGTTCCAAGGCTTCCGATGCCAGAATTGCACAGCTTGTCGTTGACCTGAAAAGCGAAATTGAAAAGCTGAGAGAACAGATTCAGAATGTGGAGTAAATGCGGATGAAACTGGTCAATGTCGGGTATGGCAACATGGTTTCCATTAACCGGTTAATTGCGATTGTATTTCCGGAAGCAGCTCCGATTCGCCGCCTGGTGCAGGATGCCAGGGATGGGGGACGCGTGATTGATGCCACCTGCGGGCACAAGACCCGCGCCGTCCTGGTGCTGGATTCCGGACATGTGATTCTTTCTCCGCTGCTGCCAGAGACGGTTGCAGCGCGGGCGGAAGAGAAGAGAAACGGGGAGGAAGATTCATGAAGGAAACCAGAAAGGGCATGCTGCTCGTCATCTCCGGTCCATCCGGTGCCGGAAAGGGCACATTGGTAGCCAAACTGCTGGACAAGGATCCCACCTTTGCCTTTTCCGTAAGCGTGACGACCCGCGGTCGGAGGGATAATGAAATAGAGGATGTGCATTACCACTTTATTTCTGATGAAGAATATGATAAACTGCTTGAGGCGGATGCCTTCCTGGAGCATGCCAGTGTGCATGGCCACCGGTACGGGACGCTGAAGAGCGAGGTTTATGAACGGATGGAGCGCGGGCAGAACGTGCTTCTCGACATCGACCCGCAGGGTGCCCGCGCCGTGATGGAAAGGGAAAAGGAATGCGTCAGCGTTTTTATTCTCCCGCCCAGTTATCATGACCTCAAGGTTCGTCTTCATTCCCGCAACACGGAGAAGGAGGAGGAAATCCAGCGCCGGCTGAATAACGCCCGCGGGGAAATTGAACAGATGGGCCGCTATCGCTATCTGGTGGTCAATGATGACCTGGAGCTCGCCTTTGATCAGCTGGTGGCGATTGTGCGGGCTGAAAAACTGAATTCCGTCCGGTATTTTCCGGTTGTTGAAGAATAAGGAGGAATAATCAAATGTCCATTGTTGATCCTAGCGTTCTGGAACTGCTCAAACATGCGGAAAGCCGCTATACGCTTGTGGTGGAAGCCAGCAAGCGCGGAAGAGAAATTGTGAACGGTGCGGTTCCCATGATCGAAGCAACGGGGATGAAACCGCTCAAGATTGCGGTGGAGGAGATCAATCGCGGGCTCCTGGAATATGACAATCCGCAGGATCAGGAGGAGCAGGAGTGAGATGAATCTCAACGGCAAGGAAATTGTGCTGGGCGTAACGGGGGGCATTGCCGCATACAAAAGTGCGGAAATTGTCTCCCGTTTACGTCATCTGGGCGCCGGTGTCCATGTGATCATGACCCGGAATGCAACGGAGTTTGTCTCTCCGCTGACTTTTCAGACGCTTTCCGCCAATCCGGTGGTGACGGATACATTTGCCTCGCCGGAATACTGGAATGTTGAGCATGTGGCACTGGCCAAGCTTGCGGATCTTTTCGTGATTGCTCCGGCGACTGCCAATATACTCGCCAAGATGACAGCCGGTATCGCAGACGACATGCTTTCCACCACCGTCCTTGCCACCCGGGCACCGATCCTTGTCGCGCCGGCGATGAACACGGGCATGTGGACCGCAAAGGCAACCCGTGAAAACATGCGCATTCTGACGGAAAGAGGCGTTCACCGGATCGGTCCTGACAGCGGAATGCTGGCCTGCGGCGATGAAGGCGCCGGCAGGATGAGCGAACCGGATGAAATCGTCCGGGAAATCATACGCATCCTGCATATTTCCCGGGATCTGGCAGGGAAACGTGTCCTGATCACCGCCGGTGCCACGCGGGAACGCCTGGATCCCGTTCGCTTCCTGACCAATGACTCCAGCGGCAAAATGGGCTTTGCACTGGCGGAAGCAGCGAGAGACCGCGGCGCAGAAGTGACGGTGGTCTGCGGAAACGTAAGCGTGCCTCTCCCGAATGGTGTCCGCATCATCGCCATTGAATCCGCACTGGATCTGCTGGATGCCATGATGGCAGAATGCCCTTCGAACGATATTATTATTCAGGCGGCAGCCGTGGCGGATTACCGCCCGGAAAAAGTGGCCGAAACCAAGATCAAGAAGAAAAGCGGAGAGCAGATAATCCTGAAACTCGTTGAGAATCCCGACATTGCAAAAGCGGTCGGGGAGAGAAAGGCAGCGGGACAGACGCTCGTCGGATTTGCGGCGGAAACAGATCATGTAAATGAAAATGCGCAGCAGAAACTGCGCAAAAAGAATCTGGACATGATTGTTGCGAACGATGTCACACAGAAGGGCGCCGGCTTCAATTCAGATACGAATATTGCGACGCTGATCACAGCGGAAGGATGCATTGAGGAACCGCTGCAGAGCAAGCGAAAGCTTGCTGATTCCATTCTGGATCACATTCTGATGCTTCGTCAGAAAAGCGGTTCGCCCTCCGACTGATCAAACGGAAGATCAAGGGAATTGGAGCCGTCGTTCCAGAGACGGTCCAGCCCGTAAAATGCCCGTTCATCCCGATGAAAGAGATGAACCATGACGTGCCCGTAATCCAGGACGGCCCAGCGGCCTTCGCGCTGTCCTTCACTGCGGCGAAGGGAACAGCCTTCAGCCGCCATCATCTCGTCCACGGAGTCCGTCAGCGCAATCACCTGGCTGGCCGTCCGCCCGGAAGCAATGACCATATAATCGCACAGCACTGTCAGATGATCGACCCTGAGAGCAACAATATCCAGCGCCTTTTTGTCATAGAGCAACCGGGAAAGACGTATCACGAGATCCTGATCCTGCATATAATCCCTCTTTCTTTTTCCGGACCGGCCCGCTGATCAGGGCAGGTCTGATTGATTTGCCGGGCAATACCCGGATTACAGCTGCGTCTTCAGCCATGCGATGGTTTCCGTTGTGTTGGGATGAAGGAACCCGCCTCTGGACAGAACATAATCGGATGTGTTTTCCAGTGACAGGAGCAACGCACGTTCCAGCGATGACTCAGCCATGGCGCGTACTTCCTGAAGATGCGGTATATCACGTCGCATCGGTTCAATATAATCCGCGAGACAGACGCACATGGCCAGACGGCTCATCCCGACATGACCCGTATTGTGCCAGGCGATGGCTTCCAGCACTTCCGGATCCGTTACACCGTATCTTTCTCTGGCCAGCCATGCCCCTGCAACGGAGTGCAGCAGCGCACCGGTACTGAGAATGGATTCATCCTGCGTCAGCTGATGATCCCGCGCGATCTTCTGCATCTCACTGAGCGGAAGGCATTTTGCACAGTCATGCAGAAGCCCGGCCTGCTCAGCCTGAAGCGGATTCTCGCCGAAGCGGAGCGCGAGAAGCCGTGATGTATCCGCCACGCTGAGCGAATGGGCAAAACGAGTCGGCTTCAGCGCATCGAAAAGCTGATTGATCCATCGGTCTGCTTCATCCATTTTGCCGGCCGCGCCATAGAGCCCCTTGCAGCGGCAGAACTCGCGGACGGGGACGCACAGACCGGCAGGCGCTTCACCGCGGGAGAGCGCTTCCCGGATTCCGGTGGATGAAGCGGAGACGGGCTCGATCCGGAAATCGCTGATGCGTGCTCCCATGGAAATCAGGCGCCTTTTTTCGGATTCTGCCTGATCCGCAAGTGGATGATCCGGCCGCCTGCAGATCAGAAAGCTGCAGAGGGAAACAACCTCATTCAGCCGGTGCCACTTGTGAAGGTTCATCATTGCATCTTCACCCAGAATATAGAAAAAATCCGTATCAGGAATCAGATCCCTGAGTGCGAGAAGGGTATCGATTGAATAGATTGTGCCCGTCCGATCGATTTCCATCCGGGACGGAATCAGACGCTTATCCGCACTGGCAGCAGCAACAACCATCTTCCAGCGGTCTTCCGCGCATGCCATGCAGGCTTTATACGCAGGATGACCGGTCGGCATGATCAGAAGCTGATCCACAAGCCCTGAATCCAGCACGCTGACTGCGACATGCATATGGCCCTGATGAATCGGATCAAATGCTCCTCCCAGAATCCCCGTACGCAACCTGGCCAATATTCCTTGATTCCTCCCGTCTGACTGGCTGAATTCATTATAGACGAAAACATTGAAATATCAAAGAAAAAAATTCGGATCACAGGATGAAAAAAGCAGCAGAAAGGCTTGCATTTTGACAACAAGCATGTTATTATACTGAGCGATGGCTTTTTAAGCATCCTAAGGGGAGGTGAACCAGGTTGCCGAATATTCAGTCCGCCAAGAAACGTGTGAAGGTCAGCGAAAAGAAGAATCTGCATAACCGCATTGTCAAGAGCGGTATGCGTACTGCTGTCCGCAAGTTCGATGCTGCAGTTGCCGCTGATCCGAGCAATGCCAAAGAGCAGTTGTCCGCGACTTCCGCCGTGATCGATAAGGCTGTTTCCAAGGGCGTTATTCATAAGAATGCCGCCAATCGGAAAAAGTCCCGCCTGGCCAAGCAGCTGAACAAGGCTGCGGCTGTCTGAGCTGGAGCACGCGTGTGATAATTCCCCTTCCTGACGGAAGGGGTTTTGTCGTTGAAAACATTTCATTTTCCGGGAATCAAATCACCGTTTGATTCGTCAATATAGATGGTGCGCGCTGACTTGCCCGCGCCAGGAAGGGAGAGACTCTCATGAAGACGAAAAGAGCGTTTGCCTGGATCATTCTGGTGACGATGCTGATGATGCCCATGTGTTCAGCCCTTGCTGTCCGGAAGGGAACGGTGAGGGGCGGCTGGCTGATCCTTCGTTCCGGCCCTTCTTTCAATGCGAAGGTTAAGGCAAGCTATCCGACCGGTTCCGTTGTGACCATTACGGGGACTGCCGGGGAATGGTACAGGGTCACTGCGTCCGACGGGCTGCAGGGATATATGCTGGGTAAATATCTTCGTGTGACGGAGGAAGGCCCGTCTTCCGGAGGCAGTACTGCCTATGTGACCAGCGGAAACGGACTGAACGTCAGACTGAGAACAGGTCCGGATACCGGATATCCCGTGCTTGCGTCCTACGCGCCGGGAACCCGGTGTACCATTCTTTCCGCCGGATCAACATGGTCCTGTATCCGTGTCGGCAATTCAACCGGTTATATGATGAGCCGGTTCCTGACCGCTTCCGATCCGTCGCTTCAGCCGGCAGACGTTCCCACGGAACCCGTCAACGCGGGCAGCGTGTGGGTTACGAGCCGAAACGGCAAGGGTGTAAACCTTCGCAGCGGCCCGGCCAAGGCATATCCTTCCCTGGGTGTCTATCCTGTCGGCACGCAGGTGCAGATGGTTTCCATCGGATCCCAGTGGAGCTATGTCCGCATCCGTGAAAAGAACGGGTATATGATGACTGAATTCCTTTCATCCGTTTCTCCTGCTCCTTCTCCTGCGCCATCCGGTCCTTACGTTACCAGCGCCAACGGAAAGAATGTGAACCTGCGGACCGGCCCCGGCAAGCAGTATGGCGTCGTCAGATCCTTTGCGGTCGGCACGCCGCTTGCGGTGGTGACACCCGGTCAATGGTGGAGCTATATCCAGATCGGAAATACCTACGGATACATGATGAATGAATTTATTGGCAACTATTCCCAGCAGCTGCCTTCTCCGGCGACGCAGACGGATCTGTACTGAACCATCCGTGGGGAGCAATTGCTTCAAAAATCTGAAATACGGACGCATGACGCCCTTTTCAATTCAGCCATTCTCGTGTATAATCAAGTAATGAGTTTATGAACTGGGAGGCGTCCGGATGAATGGTATCATGCTGAACTTCAGCAACATGATCTGGAATCTGACCCATCGCCTCGGTTTTACCGATATCATCGATATTCTCATCGTTGCCGTTATCATCTATGAGATTCTGCTGCTGACCCGGCATACCCGGGGCAGCGCTTTGCTGAAGGGACTGTTTCTGATCCTTGTGATCACGCTGGCGAGCAACCTCCTTGGACTGGTCAGCCTGAACTGGCTGCTGGTTGCCATCCTGCAGAACGGCGCAATTGTCCTGGTCATTCTTTTTCAGCCGGAGATTCGGAAAGCGCTTGAACGCGTCGGGAGAAGCCGACTGATCAATAAACGGTCCGGAAACGGCCGCGACAGCGATCAGAATACCATTATCGGTGAAATTATTCAGACGATTACCGATCTGAGCAAGCGCAGGGTCGGCGCGCTGATCGTGTTTGAGCGGCAGACGGGACTTCAGGATTTTGTTGAGACCGGAACAAGGCTGAATGCGGAGATATCCGCTCCGCTGCTGGAAAACATTTTTGAGCCCAATACTCCGCTGCATGACGGCGCCGTCGTGATTCGGGACGGTGTCATTGAAGCGGCTGCCTGCATTCTGCCGCTGGCCGAAGCACGCGGCGTCAGCCGGGAACTGGGGACGCGGCATCGCGCCGCCATCGGCATCAGCGAGAATACGGACGCGATTGTTCTGGTCGTTTCTGAGGAGACCGGAATCGTGAGCATGGCGAGAGACGGAATCCTGACCAGACCGCTCACCATGGAAGGCCTGAAGGATGTGCTGAATCATATCTTTATGGTCCCTGAATCACGCTTCAGGGAACTGATGGATGCTTTGAAGAAGGAAACGGAGGTCTCTGTGAATGGAAAAAACTGAGACAACCGGAAGGGTAGGCCGTTTTCTGAAAATACTGGTCAGGGGCCTGAAACACCTGACGCTTCATAACGGTGGATTTAAGCTTCTGGCGCTTCTGCTTTCCATCGTTCTTTGGGCGGGTGTGATCTCACAGGATGAGACCCTGACCCGCGACAAATCGTTTTCAAATGTGTCCGTTTCCGTTACCGGAGCCGAGACCATGAGACGGAACGGCTATATCGTCACGACCAACCTGGATGAGCTGCTGAGCAATGTCAGCATCGTTGCGGCCGTTCCGCAGCGGCAGTATGAAAATGCGGAGGCGAGCACATATAACGTTCGCCTGGACCTGAGCCGGATTTCAAGCGTCGGCACGCAGGAGCTTCGTCTTCTGAGTACCAATTCCGCCACATACGGACGAGTGATCAATACAAACCCCTCTTCCATCACGGTGAATGTTGAGGAGTATTTTGTGCGTCAGCGGATTCCGGTGTCCATTACAGTAGATGGGGATATGCCATACGGCTGGTATATGTCGACACCGACGGTCGATCCGAATCTGATTGCAGTCAGCGGTCCGCGGAGCCTGGTGTCCACGATCTCCCGTGCCCGGGTCTTTGTCCGTCCCAGCATGTCGGAATGGGTGGAGGGAACGCTGCTCAATACTGCCGAGATCAAGCTTTACAACCTTTCCGGAGAAGAAGTAAACAGCAACCTGCTTACCATCACCAGCGAATCCACTACGATCGACAGTGTGCTGATTGAAGCGACCATTCTGCCGACCAAGGCGTTCGATGTGGCAGACATGCTTCAGTTCACCGGGGATGTTGAATCCGGATACGAGGTTTCGGATATCCGCGTCAGCCCGGAGACCATTACCGTTGCGGCCCGTTCGGATGTGCTCAGTCAGCTGGAGGAGCTTCCGCTGGAAAGAACGATCAATATTTCAGGGATCAACGAGACGACGGTTTATCAGCTGAAGGTTCAGAAGCCATCGGAGGATGCGGTGCTGTCCAACGAAACCGTGACGGTTACCGTTGAGATTTCAGCGGAAGAACCGGCGCAGTAAGGAATGGAGCAGCGATGGACGGCTTTACAAATACGGTTTTCAGTCTGATGCTTGGATGGCTTCAGATGGCTGTATCCATGATCTGGTCCGGATTGACAAAACAGGGCGGTGGCTTTCTTCAGTGGATTGGTGAGCATTGGCTTCTGCTCGCATTGATCCTGCTTGGAATCGGACTGGCGGCTGATTTGATGGTCTATCTGTTCCGGTGGGAACCGTTCAGGGTATGGCGAAGCTTTTTCAAACGACTCCGGCATACCGGGACTTCGGAGCCGGAATCCGTTTCTGATTCGGAGGAGGGAGCAGCGCTTCCGCCTTCAGCGGCTGAATATAACGATTTTGAGGGTGATTCCGCCGTGAAGCAGGCCGGTGAGTATTCATCGGAATCCGGCTCTCCGGCTGAATATGACTTTGCTGTGCAGCCGTCCGGCGGAAGAATTCATCTTCCCCCGGAGGAACCGGAGATACCTGAAATGAGCCTCTGGCAGCAGAGAGAATCGGGAGAAGAAGCCTTTCTGACAGCCGAAAACAGCGCTGGAGCAAGGTCTTCCGGCCGCGTGGTGCCGCCGGACAGCCCTTACCGACGGCCGGCTCCGGTGGATATGAAGAATGATGTCCCGGAGGCGGCAGGAAAGGACCCGGAGGATCCGTCTTCGCCGTCATCCGGTGCGGAAGAAAGCATCACTGAAAAAGTCGTACAGCATATGATTCAGCCACGGCGACGCCGTTTCCGGATGACCCAGCTTTTCAGTGATCCGGAGGAAGAACTCTATCATTACGATCCTCCCAGACCGGTCATTGATCAGAATGAAGCCTATATGTCCCCCGTATATCCCAATTCTTCGAATCAGAACCGAAAGGATTCTCCATGATCGATCTGAAAGATAAACAAAACCGTTTTCTTGTCCTGACTGGCAATTATGGAAGCGGAAAAACGGAAATTGCCATTAATCTGGCATTTTCAGCAAACGAACATGAAAAAGTGACGCTGGTGGATCTGGATATCGTGAATCCGTATTTCCGCAGCGGAGAGAAGGCGGAGCAGCTCAGACAGGCAGGCGTTCGCGTGCTGATGCCCGTTTTTGCGCTGACAACCGTGGATATCCCGGCGCTTCCGCCAGAGATTCAAAGCGTTTTTGAACAGCCGTATGACCGGATCATTTTTGACGTTGGCGGCGATGATACGGGCGCTGCCGCACTGGGAAGATATTACCCGTCCTTCATGGCGCACAGGGAGGAAACATGCATGGCCCTGGTCGTCAACTGTATGCGGCCTCTGACCCGAACAGCTGATGATATCATCGATCTGGCTGCGCGGATCAGCAACCGGGGCAGGCTTCCGATCAGCATCCTGATCAACAATACAAATCTGGCCGGGCAGACGACGCCGGAAATGCTGGAAGAGGGGGAAAGGACTGTGTCGGAATGCGCAGAGAGACTTGGCGTGCATTCCGTGATCAATGCAGGGATGCCTCATATCCTTGCAAAGTCTTACCTGATTCATCCGCAGATGCCTGTTTGTCGGACGATGGTGCCGGAATGGATGGAAGACGAATGAGGATACAATTGCCTGAAGCTTTTTTATCCAGAATGAAAGCTCAGCTGCGCGATTCGTACGATGCCTTTTTGCGATCCATGGAGGATGATCCGGTTCGCGGCCTCCGACTGAACCCGCTCCGTCCTTCCGGTGCGCTTCAGGTTGCAGCCTATTCGTCGCTGGAACCCATCCCATGGGAAAAGAACGGTCATTATATACCGGCAGCCTCCGAAGCGGGCACTACGATATGGCATGAAGCCGGTGCTTTTTATATTCAGGATCCATCGGCGATGATCCCCGCCCGTGTGCTGAACGCACAGCCGGGGGAACGTGTCCTGGATCTGTGCGCTGCCCCTGGCGGAAAATCGACGCAGATCGGTGCGGATCTGAACGGACAGGGGCTTCTCGTGGCCAATGAACCGGTTCTGAAGCGGGCGCTGATTCTGAGCCGCAATATCGAGAGAATGGGAATTCGCAATGCGATTGTGATCAACGCAATGCCATCTGATCTTTCCGTCAGATGGTCGGATGCATTCGATGCGGTGCTGGTGGATGCGCCGTGTTCAGGCGAAGGAATGTTCCGAAGGGAGCCTATGACAAGGCTGGAATGGAGCGAAGCCGAAGCGCACGGCTGTGCGGATCGCCAGCGGAGCATTCTCCGGGAGGCTGCGCGCATGGTCAGGCCGGGAGGCCGTCTGGTGTATTCAACCTGTACCTATCATCCGGAGGAAAATGAACTGAACGTTGAATGGTTTCTGCAGCAGTTTCCGGAGTATTCGCTTTCCCCGTTCCGTCTGGAAGGCATCGACGGATGCAACGGATATTTTACCTGTTATCCGCACAGGACGCGGGGCGAAGGGCAGTTCATTGCCCTCCTGAAACGGGAAGGTGATATGCAGATTTCTTCTGACCGGTCCGAAACACGTTCTCTCCAGGTTCCGTCCACCGAAGAAAAACGGATCATGAAAGAGCAGTTTCCCTCTCTGCCCGAGGCGACCCACAGGCTCGGGAAAACGCTGATTCATCTCAGCGCCCTGCCGGATCTTTCCGGCATCCGTGTCCTGCGGGCAGGTCTCCATCTGGGAGAAATCCGCGGAAAGTTTTTTGTTCCGGATCATGCGGTCTGTCAGGAGGCGGCAACAGAAATGGGAGCGGCGGATGTATCGGCAGAGGACGCCATCCGCTATATGGCAGGGGAGGAAATGGAAGGCCGGGCCGTGGGATGGACACCCATCCGGTGTGAGAACCTGGTGATCGGCTGGGGAAAGGGCAGCAATGGTGTTATCAAGAATCACTATCCCAAAGGACTGCGGAACAACCGGCTTCGGAAGGACGATCCGGGCATCTGCTGAAGAAGCAGAGAAAGGATAAAGACACATGATACGGAATATCGTGTTCGATATGGGAAATGTACTGATCCGCTTTGATCCGGATGTTTTTATGGATCAGGCAAACGTTGCGGATCCGGATGATCGGGAACTGATCAGAAGGGAACTATTTCTCTCGCTCGAATGGGCTCAGATGGATCTGGGTGTGCTGTCTGAAGAATCTGCGGAGCCTCTTGTGCTCGCCAGAATTCCGACAAGACTTCACGATGCGGTTCGTCAGCTTCTCTACAGATGGTGGGAACACAGGGATATGATCCCCGGCATGGAAATGCTTGTGCATCGCCTGAAGGATGCCGGATACCGACTGTTTCTGCTCAGCAACGCCAGCACCAGTCAGTGCCGGTACTGGCCGTCCTTTCCTGTCAGCCGCCTGATGGAAGGAACCCTGATTTCCTGCGATTATCATATCGTGAAGCCGAGTGCGGAAATCTATCGCCTTTTTACGGAAAAGTTTTCGCTTAATCCTCAGGAGTGCCTTTTTGTGGATGATCTTCCGGCCAATGTGGCAGGCGCGGTTTCCTGCGGATGGCACGGAATCGTCTTCCATGGCAGCGCCCGGGAGCTGGAAATGAAACTGAATCAGGCGGGTATCCGGCTGCAGGCATGAACATGGCCTGGAAATATGAAGAAAACATCAGAAAACACTTGACTCCGGGCTTCTTCTGAGTTAATATAATCTTTGGCATCAAAAGCTCCGCTAGCCCCGGTAGCTCTTGAAACTGATCCGACCATGCGACCATCATGGAAGGAAACGAATTACCATTCGAGGAGGACAATCCTTTGAAGACTTTTATTCCGAAGAGTGCGGACATCGAACGTAAATGGTACGTTGTGGACGCAGATGGAATGGTTCTGGGCCGTCTGGCGAGCCAGGTGGCGAACATCCTTCGCGGCAAGAACAAGCCCATCTATACCCCCAACATGGATACCGGTGACTATGTGATCATCGTGAATGCTTCCAAGGCCGTTCTGACCGGGAAGAAACTGGATCAGAAGATCTACTATCATCACAGCGGATATGCCGGTGGTCTGAAAGAGACCAAGTATCGCAAGCTGATGGCGGAAAAACCCGAATTTGCTGTTCGCCGCGCGATCGTTGGCATGCTGCCCAAGGGACCTCTGGGCCGTCAGATGGCAAAGAAGCTGAAGGTTTATGCCGGCGCTGAACATGATCAGGCTGCGCAGAAGCCTGAAGTACTGGACCTGAAGTGAGACGCGGAAAGGAGTAACAGATAAATGGCTAAGATGGAATACAATGCGGTTGGTCGCCGCAAGAAAGCCGTTGCCCGCGTCCGTCTGGTTGCCGGCGATGGAAAAGTTGTGATCAATAAGCGTGATATTGATGATTATTTCGGTCTCGAGACCCTGAAGATGACGGTACGTCAGCCCCTGAACCTGACCAATACCGGTAATTTCGATGTGCTCGTGAACGTGAAGGGCGGCGGTCTGAGCGGTCAGGCCGGTGCCATCCGTCATGGCATCAGCCGTGCCCTGTGCAAGGTGGATCCCGAACTGCGCGGTACGCTGAAGAAGGCTGGCCTGCTGACCCGCGATCCTCGTATGAAGGAACGGAAAAAGTACGGTCTCAAAGCGGCTCGTCGCGCTCCTCAGTTCTCAAAGCGCTGAGATTTCGATGTGCATTATTCCCTGCATCTGTGCGATGCAGGGAAATTTTATATACAAAAAACGCCATCCGTCAGATGGCGTCATCAAAAGGGCAGGGTACGGCAGAAAACCGATCGGTTCAGATGTGTTCATTCAGGCGCTTCATGATTTCCTGATACGCATCCTCAACGCCGCCCAGATCGCGACGGAAACGGTCCTTATCCAGCTTTTCGCCGGTCGCCGAATCCCACAGCCGGCAGGTATCCGGGCTGATTTCATCGGCCAGTACGATTTTTCCGTTGCTCAGCCGACCAAACTCCAGTTTGAAATCGACCAGTGTGACCCCGCAGGTCTTCCAGAAGGCCTTCAGGCATTCATTGACCCGGAACGCCATGTCGCGAATCTGATCCAGCTCTTCCCGGGTGGCCAGCTTGAGGGCCAGCGCATGATAGGAGTTGATCAGCGGATCGCCCAGCGCATCATTTTTATAGGAAAATTCAAGAGTGGGGGAGTCGAACACAATGCCTTCATCCACGCCGTAGCGCTTCGAGAATGAACCGGCGGAAATATTCCGGACGATGACCTCCAGCGGAACGATTTCCACTTTTTTGACCAAAGTCTCCCTTTCATTCAGTTCACTGATATAGTGCGTCGGAACACCGGCCTTTTCCAGCATCTGCATCAGGCGGTTGCTCATCTGATTGTTGATCACGCCCTTGCCGACAATGGTTCCTTTTTTCAGACCGTTGAAAGCAGTGGCATCATCCTTGTATGAAACAATCAGCTGTTCCGGATCTTCGGTGCTGAAGACCTTCTTGGCTTTTCCTTCATAGAGCTGGACTCCCTTGTTCATGAATACAACCTCCCCGAATAATTTGAGGCAAGAGCACCTTGACCGGGAACTCTTGCCTTTTCGCGGTACATGGTATCATGGGAAAACACGAATGTCAATGGGCAAAAAACGCTTGTATTCAACCGGACCGGCCTGTATAATAAAATAGGACGGATCCAATAAGAATAATACGGAGGTTGAACCAGTATGGAATGGAAAAATCTCGATCAGCTGGATCATTATCACCAGCTTCAGGAGTATGCCGGCAAGGTGAGCTTAAAGACGGTCATGAGCGGCGAAAATGGAGCCAGCCGTGTGGCGGCCTATCAGGTCGGAATGGGTGGCGGGCTGACCTATAACTATGCCTCCAAGCAGGTCGATGATCAGATTCTGTCCTGTCTGTGCGGGCTTGCGAAGGAAGCCGGCCTGAGCGATAAATATCAGGAACTGTACAACGGCGCAGTGATCAATACAGGCGAAAAGAGAAGGGTGCTTCATCAGCTGACCCGCGGCCAGATCGGTGATGACGTTATTGCGGACGGCGTCAACAAGCGTGCGTTTTATGTGGAACAGCAGACGCGGATTGCAGAGTTTGCCCGGAATGTTCACGAGGGCAAAATCGTGAACGAAAAGGGTGAAAAGTTTACCACCGCGGTACAGATCGGCATCGGCGGAAGCGATCTGGGGCCCCGCGCCATGTATCTTTCTCTGGAAAACTGGGCCAGAAAGAATGGTTGCTTCCATATGGAAGCCAAATTCATCAGCAATGTGGATCCGGATGATGCAGCTTCCGTGCTCGCTTCCGTGGATCCTTCCAGATGCATTTTTATTCTCGTTTCAAAATCCGGAACGACGCTGGAAACCCTCACCAACGAAGCATTTGTCAAGGATGCGCTGAAGAATGCCGGGCTGGATGCGTCCAGACACATGATCGCTGTGACCAGCGAGACATCTCCGCTCGCCAGCAGCAGTGACTATCTGGCTGCGTTCTTTATGGACGATTACATCGGCGGCCGTTATTCTTCCACTTCCGCTGTTGGCGGGGCTGTTCTTTCCCTGGCCTTTGGTCCGGATGTTTTTGCCAGATTCCTGAACGGTGCTGCCGAAGGAGATGCCCTGGCCAACGAGAAGGATCCTCTGAAGAATGCCGCGATGCTGGATGCGCTGATCGGCGTATATGAGCGGAATATTCTGGGATATCCGGCCACTGCCGTGCTGCCTTACTCGCAGGCGCTGAGCCGCTTCCCGGCGCACCTCCAGCAGCTGGACATGGAATCCAACGGAAAATCCGTCAACCGCTTCGGCGAGCCGGTCGATTATCCGACAGGTCCTGTCATCTTCGGTGAACCGGGTACCAACGGGCAGCATTCGTTCTATCAGCTTCTGCATCAGGGGACGGATGTGGTTCCGCTGCAGTTCATCGGATTCAGGAACAATCAGACGGGTGTGGATGTGGATATTCAGGGAAGCACCAGCCAGCAGAAGCTCTGTGCGAATGTGGCCGCGCAGATCATGGCCTTTGCATGCGGCAAAGCGGATGAGAATCGGAATAAAAACTTTGAAGGAAACCGTCCCTCCAGCATTATCATCGGGGATCAGCTGACCCCGGAGGCGCTGGGCGCATTGCTTTCCCATTTTGAGAACAAGGTGATGTTCCAGGGCTTCCTCTGGAACCTGAACAGCTTTGATCAGGAAGGCGTACAGCTGGGCAAGATTCTGGCAAAACGCGTGCTGGCACATGATACGGAAGGTGCACTGAAAGCTTACAGCGATCTGCTGAACATCTGAAATGAAAGAACCGGGAGGCGATGAAGAAACGCTTCCCGGTTCTTTTTATGCGTGGATGATTCTGAAAGCGGCAGCGCGGCCAAGCCGGTTCATGACGGCAAGTCCGACCCCTTCGGGGGGGATGACCTCGCTGTATACGCTCTCCATGCCTTCCTCGTCCAGCTGGCGAAGAATATCAAACAGACGGTGGGCGATTTCCGCATGATCATGAATGGAACCCATGTCATGCGGATTGCAAGCCTTCAGCGCGGAGACATGTTCGGAGAAGCAGAGCACGCAGGAACGCCTGCCGTTTTTCAGATCCTGCAGACAATGCTGCTTCAGGGCCGGAACTACGCTGTCTTCGTTTCCGTCAATCAGCGTAACGGTACCCTTCGGCGCATAGTGCTTATATCTCATTCCTGGCGACAGCGCCTTTTCTCCGGGCTCCAGGGGACGCAGAACGCTTCCGGCAACCGTGACCGGCGCATGCAGTGCGCTTTCGAGCATCTCCTTTGTGATACCGCCCGGCCGAAGTATGACCGGCTGTCCATGACAGAGATCCACGACCGTGGATTCCAGACCGACGTCACAGGGCCCGCCATCGAGGATCAGGGGAATCCTCCCATCCATATCTTCCAGCACATGCTGTGCCGTCGTAGGACTCGGCCGCCCCGAAAGATTGGCGGACGGCGCGGCAACCGGCAACCCGCTTGCCTTCAGCATGGCGGCGGCAACCGGGTGGGAAGGCATCCGGATGGCGACGGTGGGCAGGCCGGCCGTCACGACATCCGGAACGGTATTCTTTCTGGGAAACAGGATCGTCAGCGGCCCCGGCCAGAAGGCATCCATCAGAAGATCAGCCTTTGGCGGAATGTCACACAGCTGTTCGAGCTGATCCCGATCATGAATATGAACAATCAGCGGGTTGTCTGCCGGGCGGCCTTTGGCGGCAAAAATGCTCCGGACCGCTTCAGGATTGAGCGCGTCTGCGCCAAGACCATATACTGTTTCCGTCGGAAATGCGACCAAATCGCCGCGGTGCAGCAGCGAGGCGGCCAGTGCCAGTGATTCCGCTGTGGCCGGAAGAAGCCTTGTGCTTTCGTCCGTTTTATTCTGATAGTCTGTCATTCATTTTCTCCGTTTTCTCTGCCAGCCGCAATGCGTCGATCAGCGTTTCGAGATCGCCGTTCAGGACGTTGGCGGTGCGGTTCAGGGTCATTCCGATCCGATGATCGACGACAAAATCGTGATTGAAATAATAGGTCCGAATTCGGTCGCTGCGGTCGCCGCTGCGGATCTGGGACCGGCGGTCGGCTGCGATATCCGCCTCCTGACGGGCACGCAGCTGATCCAGCAGACGGGAACGAAGCACCTTCAGTGCCTTCGCCTTATTCTCAAGCTGACTTCTTTCATCCTGACATGTTACGACGGTTCCCGTAGGGATATGCGTGATCCGGACAGCGCTGTCTGTCGTATTGACGCCCTGACCGCCGTGGCCGGATGCATGATAAACATCGATCCGAAGATCATTGGGATTGATTTCAATTTCCATGTCCTCCGCCTCGGGAAGGACGGCCACCGTGGCGGTGGAAGTATGGATCCTGCCGCCGCTTTCCGTGGCGGGTACACGCTTGACGCAGTGCGTTCCGCTCTCGAATTTCAGCCGCGCATATGCATCCTTCCCGGTGATCATGATCAGGGCTTCATTGACGCCGCCCAGATCGGTATCGCTCAGGGAAAGAATCGAACTGCTCAGTCCTGCACGGTCCGCATACTTCAGGTACATTCTCATCAGATCCCCGGCAAAAAGCGCTGCTTCTTCACCGCCGACGCCGGCACGGATTTCCATGATGATGTTTCTGCTGTCCATCGGATCCGGCGGAACCAGCATCAGCCTGAGCTCCCCGATGATTTCATCCCGTCGGACAGCGAGATCCTTCAGTTCCGCTTCCGCTTCGCCGTGCAGATCCGAATCGTTCAGCAGCTGTTTTGCCTCCCGGATTTCCTTCTCAATGAGCTGGTACTTTTCATAGGCGTGAACGGTTGGCTCGATGGAAGACATTTCCTTCAGGCAGGCCTGATACCGGGGATAATCCTGAATTGTTTCCGGGGAGGCGATCTCTGCAGACAGTTCAAGATACCGGTCGTGTATCGCTTCCAGCTTTTCAAACATGTATCAAATCCTCCATCAGGATACACGGCCCAAAATCATTCTTTCGCGGCCGCACAGATCTTGGCGGATCACCGGGTCAATGAAACCGGCATCCAGCATCAGCTGCTTTACGGGAATCGCTTCACCGTCTCCCAGCTCCATGATCAGCATGCCACCCGGATACAGATGATCGGGGGCTTCGCCGCAGATGCGGCGATAGAAAACCAATCCATCCGTCCCGCCATCCAGCGCGAGCCGGGGCTCCCGGAGCACCTCCTCCTGAAGCATGCTGCATTCGGCAGAGGGAATATATGGGGGATTGGAGATGATCAGATGGAACTTCTGACCCGGTACACCCGTGAACAGATCTCCGGCTGTACAGACAACCCGGAGTCCGAGTTCCCGTGCGTTCATTGTTGCGACATCCAGCGCATCCGGGGAAATGTCGGACAGAAACACTTCGGCATCCGGGCGCGCCTTCCGGATGCTCAGCCCGATGCATCCGCTGCCGCAACACAGATCCAGCACGCGCGGATGATCGATGTTTTCCATTTCTGCCAGCGCCCATTCGCATAGCAGCTCTGTCTCCGGCCGGGGGATCAGAACCCGCGGATCCACGCGGAGCATGGCCCCCATGAAAGGCGCTTCCCTCAGAATGTATTGAAGGGGCTCCCTCCCGAGCCGCCGCGCGCACAGAACACAATACGCTTCGATTACGTCATTCTGAAGCGCCGTGTCCGAGTCCAGCCGAAGGGAGAGGGGCGGACGGTGCAAAAGATTCGCCAGCAGCAGAGAAGCATCATAATCCGGATCCGGAATGCCTGCGTCCCGAAAGGCGGATGCGGTCTGATGGATCAGTTCGCGCGGAGTCATCAGACGGAGGTCCCTCCGTCCTTTTCACTGTTTTCTTCACGCGCTGTTTCAGATACAGTATATCCGGGCTCCGATTCCCTGTAGCTGTTGAAAACACCCCATCCTTCCGGCGTCATCCGGCAGCCTTCGGGGAACCCGTTCAGTACGACGTTGATGGAAGTAATGGCACATTCAAGCATGGATTCATCCGGCTCCCGGGTCGTCAGCCGCTGCATCTGCATTCCGGGCCAGCGAAGGATGCAGGCTGTTTTGCTCGAGGAGTGCGCCAGGCCCATCAGCACTTCATAGCTGACGCCGGCCACGATGGGAAGCATTGCAAGATGGAACAGAAACCGGAGAAAATAATTGGAAATCGGGAAGATGACATTCAGAACCAGAAACAGCAGGATGCTGACCATGAAGACGATCAGCAGGAAAGCGGTTCCGCAGCGGGGGTGCAGGCGCGAAAAGGTCTGCGCGTTCGCAGGCGTCAACGGTTTGCCGGATTCATGACAGTGCACGGATTTGTGCTCTGCACCATGATACTGAAAAGTGCGGCGAACGTCGGGCACCAGGCCACAGAACAGCATATAGCCAATCAGCAGCAGAATCTTGACCACGCCGCCTGTCAGCGTATATACGATCGGGGTAGCGCCGGCGGAGATGAGCAGCGATTCGATCCCGGCGGGAAGTGCCATAAACAGCGCCAACGCAAGAATGACGGCCAACACGATTGCAACGGCCATCACGATCTTGTCGACGCCCTTGCCGAGCTTCCTGGATAACCAGAGTTCAAATCGGGTCGGCTCCTCATCCAGCAGGCCCAGCATTTTTGTGGAATCTTCCAGCGTATTCATTCCGTAATAGAGCATGGTACCCATATTGATGACACCCCGAATGAAGGGCTTTCCCATCCAGGGATGCTTTTCCTTCAGCGGGACGAAGGGGGTCAGCTTGGTGACCATCGTTCCGTCCGGACGGCGGACGGTCACGGCAGTGGCGTTGGGGGAGCGCATCATGACCCCTTCGAGAACGGCCTGGCCTCCCACGTCAAATTTCTGCGGATGTTCTTGCGCGTTTTTATTCATTCAGGATAAACCTCCACATCGACAATATCAACGAAATACTGAATTCGACATATGCGGGAGGAACCCTTTCATTTCACGAAACTTTCACATTGTTCAAAAAAAAGGTTGCAAAACAAAGATGGTTATGGTATCATAGGTTTTGCGGTTTACCGCCATTGCATACGCGAAAGAGGTGAAACAGCAATGAAGGAAAACATCCATCCCCAGTACGGCAAGTGCGTAGTTCGCTGCGTGTGCGGTGAAACTTTTGAGACCGGCTCTACCAAGAAAGAGATGAAGGTGGATATCTGCTCCAAGTGCCATCCTTTCTACACCGGTAAGCAGAAGCTGGTTGACACTGGCGGACGTGTTGATCGCTTCAAGAAGCGTTTCAATATCGAGTAAGAAAAAGAGAGTGCTGTGATAGGCACTCTTTTTTTTATCCGCGTATTGTGAAATCGGTGCTTTTGCTGTAAAATAATGATGTTCAATCGGGAATGACAAGGAGAAGAGTAGAAATATGAACAAACGTCTGTTTTCTTTTCTGTTTGCCTTATGGATGCTTTTCTCTGCTTCCATGGCGCTGGGGGACCGGGTTCCGGTGGAGAAGGATCACCGATACATCGGAGCGATGCGCGTTGTGAACTGCAAAGAATACGTTACGCTCAGGGAAGAACCCTACAAGACGGCGGCTGCACTGGCCAAGGTTCCGCTGGATGCGGTGGTTTACAATTGTAAGACCATTCGGGAGAAAAAGAGCTTCGTCTATGCCGAATATGAAGGCCACTGCGGCTATATTCTTCTGCAGTATCTGAAAAAAGCGCCTGAGATGGAGCCTCCCGTGACCAGCGCGACGACTCAGAAAATGACACTGGATGAACTGAACGGCAACGGCGAGATGATTCTGGACTGGAAGGATTTCAACATTTCCGTCAAGGCGGTTCGGGAATATGTCACGGAAGGGAAGACGAGAACCGAGATCATGCGGACCGGCTGTTTCCTTGAAGGAGAGCCCCTGTGGGGACATATTGAAACGGTCGAGACCCAGAATCAGAAACCGATGCTCAGCACGTTTATCGGCGGGACGGAGATGGATCCCCAGGTTCTGATCTGCAACGGCGGTTTTGGACTGACCATGATCGATCTGCTCAGCGGTTCCGAAAAATGGACAGTCAGTATCGCTGACTGTCCGATCGGAGATTGTGCCGTTACAGCGGTGGGCGATAACGGCTATATGTATATTGTCGGATCCGACGGGAATCATCCTGTTGCCATTACCCAGGAAGGCAAAGTGCTGTGGATCGCTTCGATGGATGATCCGGAACTGTATGATCCTGCCGCGATTGAACTGGGCGAGGATTCCATCCGCATCCGATACAGATCCGGCATGGAGGATGGCTATCTGATCGCACGCTTCGATTATACGGGAGATCTGCTGGATACGGAAGAAGTCCATGAATAACGGATGATGACTGCAGGAAATATTATCCCCATATCTGGGACATCGCTGGTACGATCTGCTTCTTCCGGCTCAGCACGTTGGCCAGGAATACATGGTGATCCTGCACATGATCAATATTGAAGGCGTTCTTGATTGCGTCCGGATCGCCGACAAACAGAAGCTCCGTGCCGGCTTTCAGCACATTGGTGATCATCATCATCATCAGATCATAGTGCCCCTCCGCGCGTTCCTTTTCCATCTCTTTGATAATTTCATCCTTTCGGGCCAGGAACTGCTCGGGATCCACGGTCGTAATCTGGGAAATCGCCAGGGAATGACTTCCCAGGTGGAATTCCTTCTGATCTCCGCGAACCAGCGCCTCCACGGGCTTGTCGGCGGACGCACCACGGGAAAACATCGCCTTGCCGAGCTCTTCCGGATCGACGCCGGCATGCCGCGCAAGGCGCTCCGCCAGCTGCCTGTCCTTGGGGGTGCAGGTTGGGCTTTTGAACATGACCGTATCGGAGATGATGGCGGCGGCCATCAGCCCGGCCAGCTTCGGTGAAGGCATCAGGCCGCGTTCCTGATACATGGAAGCGATAATGGATGTCGTGGATCCGATCGGTTCGTTCCGCATGAAAACGGGACTGCCGGTCTGCACGTCAGCCAGGCGGTGGTGGTCAATGATCCCGATAATCTCCGCCTGATCCAGCCCGGAAACGGACTGGCCGATCTCATTGTGGTCGACCAGAACGATTTTTTTCCTGCGGGGGGAAATCAGGTGATAGCGGGAGATCGTTCCGACGACTTTTTCCTCCTCGTTCAGGACCGGATACGTCCGGAAACGGCTTTTGAGCACGGTATCGCGCACATCATCCAGATAATCACTGAGGTGAAAAAAGACGAGGCTCTCCGTAAAGGCAATTCTTCCGACGGGAACAGCCTGGAAAATCATCCGGGCGGCCCGGTATGCATCCAGGGTGGTCGTGATCATGCATGTGCTGGAGGAACGTCCCCGGTATTGCTCCGCCAGCTCGCTGCGGCAGAAGATCAGACAGGAAGCACCGCATTCGATCGCCCGGTTGGCAATTGCCGGATCCGTACCGCACAGAACGATCATGCCCGGAAGGATATCATCAGATGCGGAAACGGGAATGATGATTTCGCCGGAGATTTCATCGAAGAAGTCCGTTTCCTGATTGATGATATGCCCCTCCAGGGCGCTGAGCAGGTTGAAGACGGGGATCCGCTCAACGATCGGACAGTTGACCGATTCCATGTCCTGTTCCGCAATTCTTCCTCCGGTCACCATTCCGTAGATGGTGCCGTCCTCGTAGGTGATCGGGAGACCGGATACGCTGTTGGCCTGTGTATGCAGCATTTTCCATGCATAGGAGACCGGTACAGCCTGGCCGAGAGAAGGCGGCGTATCATAATCGATATCGGAAAGCTGGGTGCGGACGGAACGCAGATATACGGGAGGCTTGAATCCAAATCGATCCAGCAGGAAGGATGTTTCAGTGTTCAGATGGCCGATCCGTGCGGCAACATAATTGTTCTCACCCAGCGAATTGTTCAGAGCGGCGTATGCCATCGCGGATACGATGGCATCCGTATCAGGGTTTTTATGACCGATTACGTAGATGGAATCCATGGGATTGCAGTCCCCTTTCAGCGGTTCATCAGCGCGAACCAGTCCTTCATTTTGAGCAGGAGCTCTTCATTGGAATCCGCTTTATCCATCATGGATTCAAGCTGCGGGATCGCGGCGGCGGATGAGGTGTTTCCAAGCATGGTCCGGATCAGGCTCAGTCCTTCCTTCTGCCGGCTGTTCAGCAAAAGATCCGAATTCTTGGTATAGCTGTTCTGCAGACTCAGCGCGGGAGTGATCCCGGCGCGGGCAACGTTGCTGTCAAATGTCAGTTCCATATTGGCGGTTCCCTTGAATTCTTCCACAACGGAATCATCCACCCGGCTTCCGGTCAGGATATCCATCGCGGCAATGACTGTCAGGCTGCCGCCTTCCTTGCAGGCTCGGGCCGCTCCGAACATGCGCTTGGCGCGGAACAGGCTTGCTGGATTGACCATACCGGGAAGGCTTCGACCCTGCTGGGCCGCAGCAGTCGTGTATACCTTGGCAAGGCGGGTCAGGCTGTCCACCAGCATGACGACATCCTTCTTCTGCTCGACCAGACGCATGGCCCGTTCCAGAACGATTTCCGACAGGCGCAGATGAACTTCCGGCGGCTGGTCAAAGCTGGAGGAGAGAACGGGGCAGGGGACATCGTCCCGCATCATGGTTGCATCCTCGGGATTCACATCAATGAGCAGAATCAGCACATGGGCTTCCGGATAATTCTGCGTGATCACGCGGGCAAGGTTTTTGATGACTTCTGTTTTTCCGGTTCCCGGAGGGCAAAGCATCAGACCTCGCTGGCCGAAACCGATGGGGGCAATCAGATCAATCAGGCGCATATCCTGCATGGATTTTCCGTCCCGTGATTCCAGAGAGATCTTTCGGGAAGGATATACAGGCGTCAGCTCATCAAAGGCAGGACGGGCGAAGGCTTCTTCCTCGGGTACACCATTGATGCTTGAAATATACAGGAGCGCGGCATACTTGTCCCCTTCGCGCTGTGGCCGGATTTTCCCTTCGATCAGATCACCGGTGCGCAATCCAAACCGGCGAATCTGCGCCATGGAGACATAAACATCCTTTGTAGAAGGAAGGAACGACGGAGCCCGGAGAAAGCCGTATCCGTCCGGATGCAGTTCCAGCACACCGCTCCCTTCTTCATAGTCACCGGAAGCGAGCAGCTCCTCGAGCGTTGGCGTGGCGATGCCGGCGCCTTCCGGGATCGGCGCAGGCGTCATGACCGGACTTTCCGCAGGCTGGGAATGAACCGGAGCGGTAAACGTTGGATTGAAACTGCCGGAAACCCGATGCGTATAGGATGCGGAGTCTCCGATCCTGCGATCAGGCAAGGGAGAGGCGGACGGATGTGCCGGAGCGGTGCGCTCCGCGGGGCTGTGACCTTCCGTCTGGACGGACGGGGCGGCTGCCGGTCCGAATCGCGGCGTAAAGCTGCCCGGACGCACTGGCTGCATATGCTGCTGATCCCGCGGCATCTGATGACCGGATGGCGTCGTGGTCTGCCAGGCGGGACGGGTGGAAACGCCGGGCGCCTGATACGCCGGATGCGCATTGAAGCGCGGCGCATCGGTATTGTGCCATGCCGCCTGAAACTTCGGTTCCGGATTGACGGCAGCGGTGGTTTCCGCTGGCTTTTCAGCAGGCGCGGGCATGGAATCTTCCGCCTGAGAGGGGGCTGCACCGGTCCCCTTCAGGAGCTTTTCGATGATACCTGCCTTGTCAATGCCGGCACCGAGTGTGATATTATTCTCTTTCGCAAGCTTGCGAAGCTGGATGACAGTCATGGATTTCAGTTCGTTTTCAGTCATGAGTCATAGGCCTCCTTCAGGGTTTTTTCACAGCGAATATGACATCCCGCACCACGGCCTGCTCGACTTCATGCCGCAGGTGCGAATAAGAATCATCGTTCAGAGGAACAAGCTGCGCTTCTTCCAGCAGTGACATGACGGTATGGCGGGGAAGCGTCAGCGTATTGAAGCTCAGCGCCATCGCGCCGCCGGGAAGCAGCGCGGCTTTCCAGGCAGGAATCGCCCGGCGGAGCAGCTGGGAAAAGGATTCCGGTTTTTGACCGGACTGGGGAGCATGCTGGATACCGTAGGGGAGATCCGCAACCATGAGATGGACCGGATGCCGGCGCACGAGGGCAGGGACGAGGGCGGTATCGCCGCAGGACAGCTGAAGAGACCGCGTTTCACCCTGCTGATAATGCTCCCTGGAATCGGCAAAGACAAACTCCGTCACCGGAAGCGATGCCCTGCCAACCGTCTCGGAACGACGGCTAACGGCATGCTTCAGCTGGTGATATTTCAGGTATCGTCCGAAATAGTCTCCCGCTTCCCGGAGAGCCTTCTGATCCGTATCGAGCCCGATGGCGTTCATCCCCTCCATCAGGGCGCAGAAGCAGGCGGTCCCCCTGCCGCAAAGCGGATCCATCAGCGTGACGGGAAAGGGAGCATTTGCGAATGATGAAACGGAATGGGCCATATGAATCATCATCCGGGTGAACGGGACTGAAGTCTTCCCTTTATATTTCAGCACCTCCGGAAGATCCTCCGGCAGGTACAGGCTTTTCTGCAGGCTGAGAGGACGAAGCAGGCCCGAAACATTTTCTGCCATAAAGCTCACGCAGCTGTGATGGGAAAGCCGGTTCAGCTCAGCTTCGGAAAGCTCCCGGCAATCAAAGGAAAGAAAGTCAGCTCCGCCGGCTTCCTCTTCGGTAATGGAAGCATCCACACCCATGGCTTTCAGCATGGATTGCAGTTCATATCGGCTCAAACGGCAAACAGCGTCACGATAACGAATATTCGCATGCTTGTTCAGAGCGAAAGAATAGATCATATCAACCTCTTTTCGCTGAAGTGGGATCCGTAAATACATTATAGCAAAAGCTATTTTTCATTTCAAGCGCATTTTTGGCATATTGATGCAAATCGAACCGCAGAATCCAAAACAACAACAAAAAAACCCTTCCCGAAAAAACGGAAAGGGAATTGAGCGAAAAATTACCACTTGCGCTTGCGGGCGGCTTCAGCCTTTTTCTTACGCTTTACGCTGGGCTTTTCATAATGCTCGCGCTTCCGGACTTCCTGGAGAACGCCACTGCGGGCGCACTGCCGCTTGAACCGTTTGAGCGCACTTTCCAGGGACTCATTTTCACGGAGACGTACCTCGGACACTGTTATCCCTCCCCTCGCTCATACAACGTGTTGACAGCAGCCGCACGGAAACATCCTACGGCAAAACCGCTACATGATTATACTGCCAATCACGGCCTGCGTCAATGCTTTTTTTATACAAGACTGTCAGGAATCGAGATATCAGGCCATTTTTTCCGTCATCTGGGCGCCGCCGAGCACATGAAAGTGAAGATGGGGGACCGTCTGGCAGGCGTCCGGCCCGCAGTTGGATATGACACGGTATCCACCCGTCAGCTTTTCCTGCGCAGCGACATGCCTGACGGCACGCAGACAGGCGGCCAGATCGGTATCCGAAGCTTCGTCGATCCCGTCGATGGAAGAAATATGCTTTTTGGGAATGACCAGTACGTGAACCGGCGCCTGGGGATTGATGTCCCGGAAGGCATACACCTGATCGTTTTCATACACTTTGGTGGAGGGAATTTCCCCTCTGACAATGCGGCAAAAAAGACAGTTTTCCATTCAATGTTTCCTCCTTGTTATTGTATGATTTCCGCATCCGCATATCCGTTTCGGATATCCGTGATCCGGATCCTGCAGGGGTGACCGCTGATGCATGCATCTTCCGGGCGAAGCCGGATACGGATATATTCCGGTGTATAGCCCTCCCAGCATCCGTCCACCATCTCTTCCGGGAGCAGTTCGGATTCCCGGCCGACCCATGTCTCGAGCCATTGACGGGCGATCGTCTGCCCCAGGCGGATCAGCCGTCGGCATCGGTCCTGTTTGACGGTATCTGTCAGCTGTCCGGGCATCTCGGAAGCCGGCGTACCCGGACGGGGTGAATACGGAAACACATGGATCCGGGAAAAGCCGACCTTCCGGATGATTTCCACCGTTTCTTCAAATTCTTCCACGGTTTCCCCGGGAAATCCCGTGAGTATATCCGTTGTCAGGGCGGCGTGCGGAAAAACAGCGCGCAGGTTGGCGGCTGCCTCCAGGTACATCTCCGTGTTGTAACGTCTTCGCATCCGCCGGAGAACTGAATCGCTGCCGGACTGCAGGGCGAGGTGAAACTGCGGGCAGATCTTGTTCATCCCGCGGAGTGCTGAGGCAAATTCCGGCGTGGCGATCGTCGGTTCAAGGGATCCGAGCCGGATCCGCAGAATCCCGTCCTGATCCTGCAAAAGACGGATGGCATCGATCAGCGTCAGGGGATCTCCAAAGTCCTGCCCCCAGGAAGACAGATGAATGCCGGTCAGCACGATTTCCCTGAATCCGGCTTCGGCGAGCCTTTCAGCCTCGGCGCGGATATCTTCCGGACAGCGGGAGCGGATCGGGCCGCGGACGGTCGGAATGATACAGTATGAGCAGCGATTTCGGCAGCCTTCCTGGATTTTAAGTACGGCGCGCGTATGCTCACTCTGACGGGATATCGTCAGCGGTTCGAAGATCATTTTTTCCGGCAGCGGTTCAACGGCACACAGGGGACGTCCCTCCGAAATAACCTGATTCAGCAGGGATACGATCTCCCCCCGATGCTGGGTGCCGATGATCAGATCGGCTCCGGTATCCATCAGCTGAGCACCCTGAAGCTGCGCCATGCATCCGCACAGGATCAGCTTGCTTTCCGGATGCTCCCGCCTGATACGCCTGGCCAGCTGGAGGGATTTTTTGTCTCCGGATCCGGTGACGGTGCAGGTGTTGAGCAGATAGACATCCGCGTCAGAAGGGAAGGGGACCGATTGATATCCCGCTGCATTGAGCAGCTCTTCCATTGCCTGGGTATCGTACTGATTCACCTTGCATCCCAATGTATGAAAGGCGATTGTTCTGACTGGCTTCATCATCACTCCATCTCCCCGTACAGTGCCATGATCGCGCTGATGGCGGCGATTCCGGCGGTTTCTGTCCGCAGAATCCGTTTGCCCAGTGTGACGGATTCACATCCCATCCGGCGCAGCGCTTCCATCTCCTCTTCGGTAATACCGCCCTCAGGACCGATCAGGATCCCGAGAGAGTGAAGATCCGGGTGTTCCTGACAGAATGCCTTCGGTCCGTGATCCCTGGAAAGTTCCCACGGAACGATCACGGCGTCCAGATCTGCTGTGATGCCGGCCAGCTCATGGAAACGGACGGGGGCGTGCACCTCCGGAATCCGGCATCTTCCGGACTGCTTCCCGGCCTCTCTGGCGATTTTCTGCCAGCGCTCTGCCTTTTTCTCTCCGTCCCGCTGATCCAGCCGAACGATGCAGCGCGTCATGGCGACCGGTACGATGGCGGAACCCCCCAGCTCAACGGCCTTCTGGACGATCCATTCCATCTTGTCCCCTTTGGGAAGTCCCTGCAGCAGTACGATGCGGAGTCCGGGTTCCGTCGAAGGAAGCGGGGAGAGCGTCTGAACCGATACGGCGTTTTCGGCGATATCCCGGATGACGGAAAGGAACCGCTGACCGTCTGTGATCAGCTCAACCTGATCCGCTTTCTTCAGCCGGAGCACGTTCAGCGCATGGTGTGAATCTTCCTTCGAGAGCTGAAAAATGCCCGGGGAGACTTCGCCTTCCGCGTCTGCGTAGAAACGGTGCATCAGCTGTCCCTCCCGCAAAGGAAGGCAACCCATTCTCCGCGCCGGTCGGTTCGCCGAATGGTATATCCGGCTTCAGTCAGCGCGTTGCGCACCTCTTCCTCCCGCTGGGCCACGATGCCGGAACAGATGAAGATTCCGCCGGGCTCGATATGGGCGCGAAGAGGTTTTGCGAATGAAATGATGATATCGGAGATGATGTTGGCGACGCAGATCTGGCATGTCGCGTCCGTACTCTGCAGCAGATTTCCTTCCTTCACGGTCACGATCCGGTCCACCTGATTGTGGCAGACGTTTTCCCGGGCAACGCGGACCGCATCCGGATCAATGTCGATGGCCAGCACGCTTCCGGCGCCCCGCATCGCTGCTGCAATGGCCAGGATCCCGCTGCCGGTGCCGACATCGATGACGGATTCTCCGCCCTGAATCGTTTCCTCCAGCAGGGAAATGCACATACCTGTCGTTTCATGGGTGCCGCTTCCGAAGGCCATGCCGGGGTCAATCTCGATCACCCGATCACCGGGCTTCGGGGTAAAGGGTTCCCAGGTCGGCTTGATAACAAGATGCTCTCCTGCATAGAAGGGCTTATAATACTTCTTCCAGACCTCCGACCATTCATCATCCGATACGGAGCGGGTATCCGTTTCAAGCGTTCCGTAATCCGGCCGGGATGCGCGGACGGCGTCCAGCCTGCTGCTTAGCTCTTCAAAGGCACGGATGAATGTTTCACCCGGCTCAAACCATGCGTGAATCTGAACATCCTCCGGCATGCTGTCCGGGAGGGAAGGGTCAATGATCTCCCATATGCCGTGGGGCAGGGAAGGATCGGGAATGTCCGCCCGATCTTCGATCATGGTTCCGTTTGCACCCAGTTCCATCAGCGTATCGGATACGAAGTCCGAGCCTTCTGTCGTAGTATGGACAATCAGTTCAATCCAGTTCATTTTATGCTCCTCTGATCAAATGGTTTTATTGGACGCCGAAACGGTCAATCCCCCGGAACAGCTCATATTCACGAACGTCCCTGCATGAAGTGTACATATACCTCGAAACCACGTTTCCCGTCCGCCAGTACAGGCATACGAACGGACAATCCTCGTAAAACCGGTTCTGTATTTCCATCAGCTTCTGGCGGTACCCCTCATAGTTGAGTTCCTTGCGCAGATCCTTGCAAAGCTGATCCATCCGCTCGCTTTTGTACCGGACAAAGTTGCCGGTGTTTCCGGGCATGAGCAGGAAGCCGGGATCGGGACAGACATCCATGGCGTAGGACACCAGGGCGAGATCGAAAGAACCGGCATGGATCTTGTCATAGACGCCGGAGAGCGTCATCGGTTCCACACGGCAGTTGATTCCGACCTGGCTGAGCGCATCGGTGATGATGGTGACTGCCTCAGACCGGACATCGTTGTCCGGCTCTTCATAATAATAGAACCGCAGCGAAAGGTTCCGGAGCTCACCGCTGGATGTCATCCGGTCGAGAATGCCGTTCTCGTCCGAATCTTCCCATCCTTCTTCGGCCAGAAGGCGCCGGGCCTCTTCCACATCGCGCCGGAAAAGCGAGTCCAGTGATTCGTTATACATCCATGTGCCGGGATAGAAAGGAAAATTCGTTTCCACCGCAAGACCGGAATAAACATTAGAGATGATCCGGCTTTTGTCGATCAGGAAGCGGATCGCCTGCCGCACGCCGAGGGTCAGCTCGGTGGCCTGGTTGTTCATCAGAAGACATTCCAGCTGATTCGTGCGGTACCGCATCGCCAGGGAACTGGTGCCTGTTTTGTACTGTGCGCCGGCGATGGAACGGGTGAATACCGTATCCACCCGGGCATATTCATAGCTTTCCATGACGCCGGCGGCTGTATCATGAAACAAAAAGTTGATATCCCGTACCATCGGCTGGGCCTTCCACCAGGATTCGTTTGCCCGCAGCCACATTCTTTCTCCCGCGTGGAACTCCCGAATGGCATAAGGTCCGGTTCCGGGCGGGGAATCGGAGCCGACCATGGATGCCGGTACGATCGGAAACGTCATCGCGTACAGAAAGCCAAAGCACTGTCGGTTGGTTTTGATCGCAACGGTATGCTCGTCGACGGCGCGGATCGAACTGATGAAGTATCTGAGATTTCCGTAGAAGCCGTGGTCCGTGATGCTTTCATCGGTGGCCCTGTCCAGAATATACTGCGCGGATGCAACGACATCCTCGGCGGTCAGCATCTGTCCGTTCGTGAACGATACGTCCTCCCGCAGATGAAAGGTCCACTGAGCGCCGCTGGATGAGGATTCCCAGCTCTGGGCCAGCAGCGGCTGCGGCAGGTAATCATCATCGATCGAAACCAGGCTTTCATATACGATGTTGTAAACGGACAGCATGTCCCTCTCCTGCGGATCAAAAGGACGGATCAGCAGCGTTTTGGAGGACTGAATGCCGACGACAAGATCGCTTCCGACATTGGTGGCTTCCGCCGGATTACAGGGAAGCAGCAGGATCCACACCGCTGTCAGTATCAGCATCAGCGGGTGTAAAATACTTTTCCTGATAGATTCCATAGTCCCTTGTTACCCTTCCTGCGTACGTTTTGGTCGGCCCGTCCGGGAGATGATCCAGATCAATGGTTTTTCCGTCCGAGCTGACGGAGGGGCTGGAGAGCCAGGCGGCAACCTGCCCCTGCCCTGCATGATACGCGCTGGTGACACAGACCGGATTTCCGGCGAACAGGCTGCTCAGATAGTTCAGATACCAGCAGCCAAAGCGTATATTGGACTCCGGGTCATACATGCGCTCAAAGGAATAACCGTTGATCTTCAGCTTTTCGGCGATCCATTCAGCGGTATCCGGCATCAGCTGCATCAGCCCTCTGGCACCGACGGAGGAAACTGCGTCGGGTCGGAAGGAGCTTTCATTCAGGATGATCGCGGCGATGTAAGACGGCTCAAGATTATACAGCACCGCGTATTTTTCAATCAGATCCCGATAGGCAAGGGGATAGGCGGCATCGATGGCCGCCTGCTCGCTGCGGTGCTTTTCTTCCTGCCGGTGGAGATAGGCGGACATCAGACTCTGACAGGTGATGAGAATCAGCGTCAGAAACGACAGAACGATCAGCGTGGTCCTCAGCCAGACCGGCAGAATCCATGCCGCATTTCTTTTCTGCTTTCCCTTGTGCGCTGCCGGAGGACGATCCATGGATTCTGGTGCCGAAGGCGCGACCGGAAATGCCTTTCGGCGATCTCCCGCTTGCGCAGGGGTGAGGGTGCTTTGCGCTTCCGGACGCACAGGAACCCGCTTCGGCGCGACCGTCCGCTGAACGGGTGCGTCTGAAAAGCCCGCGGTACTACGGAGAATCTGCGGGGATAAAGAGCGGGAAGGAGCCGGCGAGCGCTCACTGGAGGGCGCGCCGGGATCCCGGCTTTCTTCCGCGAGAAGCTCATCCACCTTCCGGAGCGTTTCCTTCACGGTGCCGGAATTGTCAATTACCTTTCCGGAACGCGAAGCCTTCTCGTCCGATGTCATGACGGCGCGAATCCGGCTCATGGCGTCTTCCCGGCTGAATCCATCCCGCTCCATCAGACGGGCCAGCTGAAGTTCCTGCGGCAGCCAGACGCACCATACCGTATCGCACAGCCGGTCATATCCCTTTTCGAAGAGCAGCGGCATATCCAGGAAGCAAAGCTTTGCGCCGCCGGCGCGGTGATAACGGATCTTATCCACCGTTGCGGATTGCAGGTAGGGCTCCATCAGCTGATCCAGACGCTGCCGCGCAGCATCGTTGTGAAAGATCAGCTGGCCCAGCGCGCGCCGGTTGAGCGCTCCGTTGGCATTGACGAAGCGTTCTCCGAATACCTGGCGGATCTCTTCGATGCAGGGGCTTCCCGGTACGGTTAACTCCCTGGAAATCTGATCTCCGTCAACGATCGGATACCCCAGACCGGAAAGGTAGCTGCTGATGGTCGATTTACCGCAGGCAATGCTGCCGGTCAATCCAATGATGCGCATGAAATGTCTCCCGTGCAACGACTGAAATCGGCCCGGCGATCGTCAGGGATGGCCGGGCCGGATTGCGTCTTCTGATCACAAATTGGTCGAAAGCAGTTTTTTCTTGAGCTCCGCTTCCATATTGTACAGTGTCTTTTCCGCTTCCAGGCGCTTTGCATGCCCCTGGGACTGGATATCCATGACTTCGTTGATCGTATCGATCAGATCCTGATTGGTCTGAATCAGCGTTTCAATGTCCACGATGCCGCGCTCGGCTTCCCGGGCGGTCTGAATCGTTCCGACTTTCAGGGCCTGAGCGTTCTGCTTGAGCAGTTCGTTGGTCATGTTGGTCACTGCGGTCTGCGCCTGAAGCGCCTGCTGGGAATGATGCATACCGAGAGCCAGAACCATCTGACTCTTCCAGAGGGGCAGAGTATTGGACAGGGTGGACTGAATCCGTTCCACCAGAAGGCTGTCATTGTTCTGCAGAAGACGGATCTGCGGCGCCATCTGGATGGCAACCTGCCGCGTCAGCTTCAGGTCATACAGCTTCTTTTCAAAGCGGTCGCACTGCGCAGCCAGATCGTTGGCCTTCTGGGCATCCATGGCGTCGCCGCTCAGCTCGGCTTTTTCCCGAAGCGCCTTCAGATCGTTTTCGCGAACTTCTTTCAGCTTCCGGTCTCCGGCGATAATATAAAGCGTCAGCTGATGAAAATAATCGCTGTTCTGATCGTAGAGGCGGTCAAACATGGCCACATCCTTGAGCAGCTGGGTCTGATAGGATTCGAGGGAACCGGCGATATTCTCCACATTCGTGGACACCTTGCTGTAGCGGGCCTTCATCCGCTCGATCCGATCCTCTCCCTTGGCGAAGAGCCGGGCCAGGCCTTTCTTCTCCTCGGAGTCACGCTGAAAACCCTTCAGTTCGGAAACGAGGTTGACCAGCATGTTGCCGACCTCGCCGGTATCCTGCGTCTTTACGGCATCGAGCGCCGTCTGGGAGAAATCAGCGATCCGCTTCTGCGCATCCGCGCCAAAGAGCAGGACATGATCGGGATTGGTGATGTCCACCTTCGCAATAAAATCATCGATTGCCTTGCGCTCGGCATCGGTCAGCTGACTGTCATCAATGGTGGGGGCAGCGGTTTCCGGCGCGGCAGCGGGGGCTGTCTCCTGGATACTCTGAGTCGCCGGAGCGGCTGCTTCAGGTTCAGGTGCGGAAGGTGCCGGGGAGAGCTGCAGAATCGGATTGGATTCAGACATGGGTACGTACCTCCTTTTAAAATGAGATCATTATGATCAGTTGTGCTGCGTATGATAAGCGGAGGAAGAAGGCTCCTCCTCTCCGGAAGCGGCGGCAAAGTCCATCACCGGGGCGGATGATGCACGCATCTGAGCCTCCGCAGCGGTTCTGGCCTGGGTGGTCATCCCCTTGTTGCCGGTAATTTCGTTTTCCGTATATCCGTCCCGCTTCAGCATCTGTTCCATCACATCGATATCCGTGGAGATATCCAGCATGTTCTCCTTATGGAGATTGTCGATCTGTTTCTGGCATGCGGTCAGCACCATGTTCATCCCCCGGATCGCCGTTTCGCGCGCCTGGTTCATCTCGTAGTAGGAGACGCCCCGATCCTGCATCGTCCGGTAATTGGCCAGCATCTTGAGGGTGGTGGGCAGATAGTAGTTCATGAATTTGCGCACCTGCGGCGCCTTGGCCGGCGCAGCGGACACCGTTCTGAATATCTGAAGACATTTTTCGGACAGTGTGTTCATCTGGGCAGACAGCGTTTCATCCGGAATGGCGGCATTCTCCGTCCGGATGGTTTCGAGCATTTCCAGCCCTTTTTTGATGACCGTGTCAGCGGCGGGATCCCCGGTCAGCGGGACCTCCGTTGCCGCCCTGCGGCGCTGCTCTTCCTCTTCCCGGCGGCGCTGCATCTCCGCTTCCTGCTGACGCTTCATTTCCTCCTGGCGCTCACGCTCCACATCCTGCCGGTTATGGGTGGTGGTATCCAGCTTTTTTCCCACCACGCTGGCCACAAAGCCCACACCGGCACCCAGAATGACGCCCAGAATGATCCCGGGAACGCCGTGGAAAAGCAGGTAGGCGGCACCCAACGTGATCAGAAAACCGGCCCCGCCTGATTTTCCGTTATAATTGGAGTTCTTCTTGGCCACAGCTCTGTCACCTCAGTTCGTTACTAACCGAATAATTATACCATGAATAGCGAAAGAAAGGAAGAATGATCCATACGAATTCACATATTTTTCACAGGAAGTACGTACTTTCAGCTCCGGGGAAGCATCCGGCGGTGGTCCTTAATCATCCATGATCCGGATGCTGTCGGTCTGTGTATGGCACAAAAGCACCGATCTGTACCGGCGGGCCAGAAACTCCATGGCGGTGACGGCGGCATTCCGCGAGCGGAACACGCCGAAGACCGCGCTGCCGCTTCCGGTCATCGCGGCGAAGAGCGATCCGCAGGCTACAAGATCCCGGACAGCGGCCGCAATCTCAGGCCGGCGAACAGCGGATACAGTTTCCAGCACGTTGCAGGCCGCAGCGGAGAGAAGCGACAGATCGCCGCTTTCCAGCGCCCGGAGGACGTTTTCCGTTTCCGGGTGTCGGATCGATTCAGCTTCATGATATCCCTGAAAGATCTCCCGCGTGCTCAGCCCACGGCAGGGCTGGATGATCAGCAGCCAGTAGTTGGTCCGGCACGCGTGATCCTCCAGCATTTCGCCGATTCCGCGGGTCCGCGTCAGACCTCCGCGCAGGCAGAAGGGAACGTCCGCTCCGATCTGAAGCCCGATTGCCTCCAGCTCTCCTGCAGAAAGGTTCAGATTCCAAAGCCGGTTCAGCCCGAAAAGGACGGCAGCGGCGTCCGCGCTGCCTCCGCCCATCCCTGCCCCCATCGGGATCCGCTTGTGCAGATGGATCCGCACGCCATGGGGATATCCGGCATGGTCCCGCAGCGTGCGGGCGGCGGCCATGGCCAGATTGGATTCATCCGCGCGGGAATGCGGGAAACCGCCTGTCGTGATCTCCATGGTCGCGGAAGGCTCCAGCGTGATTTCATCCGCAATGGAAACGGGCTGCATGACCATATCCATCAGATGATACCCGTCCTCCCGAATGCCGGTGATATCCAGGGACCAGTTAATCTTCGCAAAAGCTTCCAGAAGCATCTGAACCCTCCACAATGCGCTTTTGTTCATCATACCCCGGAACGGGGGAAAAGGCAATATAAGCGGCGACAGCTTGCAAAGCGCGGATAACCGTTGTAAACTGTTGCGGTACACATTATTATTGTGCGACTGAAGGAGACACTGGCATGAATCCGACGGAAAAGCCGATTATGATCAATCTGCTGACGATCATCCGCAACGACCAATCGCCGGACTATCCCATTCAATTTCTGACCCGCGGAATGCTTTCCCTGGAATCGGAAGGCAAAGCGGTGATCCGTTACCGGGAATCCATCCCGGACGAAGACAGCGGCGAATCCATTCAGGCCGATATCCGTCTCGATCTCCTGAAGGATCAGGTGACGATGACGCGCAGCGGCGACTTTTCAAACATCATGGTTTTTATGCCGGATCAGCGGTTTGAGGGCAAATACAGAACGCCGTGGGGTGAAATGAACATGGGGATCTTTTCCCGGGAGGTTCACTGCGATATCGGTCAAAACCGCGGGGCGGTTCATCTCAAGTACCAGGTTGATTTCCAGGGTAACTATGCCTCCACCAACGAGCTGCATCTGGAATATGCGGCGGAAGAGGATGAGGGAGAAGAATGCGTATGAAGATTGCCGTTCTGGGAGCCGGGACCTGGGCGATTGCGCTTTCCTGCGCGCTTTCACCGCGTGGCCACGAGATTGTTGTATGGAGCAAATTCCCGGAGGAGGCCACGGCCATCCGCGAAAGCAGAACGGCCAGGAATCTTCCGGGGGTCCGGATTCCTTCGCAGGTTGAATTCACTTCCGACCCGATGGCGGCCGTGGAGAATGCCCGGTTTATTCTGGCGGCGGTTCCGTCCGTCCATATGCGCGAAACCGTCCGCCTTTTTGCTCCGCTGATCCAGGGAAATCCCATATGGGTCAATGCCGCAAAGGGAATCGAAGGCAATACGCTGATGACGCTGACCGAAGTGATGGAAAGCGAGCTGGCCGGCGCCGGAATCCTTCATCCGCATCTGACGGCCATCAGCGGTCCGACCCACGCGGAGGAAGTTGCCCGAAATCAGCCGACGCTGATCGTTGCCGCAGGGCATAGAGATGATGCGACCAGCGTTCAGAATCTGTTCGAGGGAACGTGTATCCGTCCCTATACGAATGATGACCTTCGGGGTGTTCAGATCTGCGGCGCGCTGAAAAACGTGGAAGCGCTCGCGGTCGGGATCGCCACCGGGCTGGGGTATGGCGACAATACGCGCGCGGCACTGATCACCCGCGGGATGGAAGAGATCCGCCGCCTCGGGCTGGAGATGGGATGTCAGGAGCGAACCTTTTTCGGCCTGGCCGGTATCGGCGATCTGATCGTTACGGCGACCAGCCGCCATTCCCGGAACAATCGCTGCGGCATGCTGATCGGCGGGGGAAAAACGGTGGAAGAGGCTGTGAGAGAGATCGGCATGGTGGTCGAAGGCATGAATGCGCTGCCCGCGGCCGTTGCGCTCTGCCGGAAATACGGCATGGAGATGCCGATCATCGAATCCGTGCGCCAGGTGGTGGAGGAGCATGCCGACCCGGCGGAAATCGTCCGGGATCTGATGGGAAGAAGACTGAAAAAAGAATCATGAGCAGGCGAGGCGAAAATGAACATGAAAACACTGATGAATAACGGATGGCGGTTTCTGAAGCTGGCCTGCGGAAGCACCCTGGCGGATGCGATGGCGGCGGACGGTTGGCAGGATGTGGATCTTCCGCATGACTGGCTGATCTGGCAGGCGGATGATCTGTATGAATCCGCGGACGCCTGGTATCGGCGGGAAGTGGCCTTCGGAAACGGATGCATGCCGGAAGTATGCATGATCCGCTTTGACGGCGTATATATGGACTGCGATGTGCTGCTGAACGGTGAACTGATCTGCAGCCACCCCTACGGATATACGGCTTTTGACGCGGATCTGAGCGGAAAGCTGCATGCGGGAAGCAATGAAGTCCTGGTCCATATCCGTCACCGGAGTCCGAATTCCCGTTGGTATTCGGGATCCGGCATATTCCGGGACGTTCATCTGGTTACGCTGCCGGCCGATCATCTCATTCCCGACAGCTTTGCCGTCCGGGAAGAGCCTCAGGCGGATGCCTGGTCGGTTGTCATCGACGCGGAAACCAAAGGAACAGACCACGTTCCATTCTCTGTCGAGGCGGTTGATTCCCATGGCAACGTTGTTGCCCGTGCCCATGCTTACAGCCAGGATGGAACAGTCTCGGCCGCGCTGACAATCCCGCAGGCGGAAGCCTGGTCACCGGATCATCCGGTGCTGTATACGCTTCTGTATCAGTATGGAACAGAATCCGGTTCATTCCGCATCGGCCTTCGGATGCTCCGGTTCGATCCGAACGAGGGTCTGTTTATTAACGGCTGCCATGTGAAGCTGAAAGGCGTATGCCTGCATCATGATCTGGGGGCGCTGGGCGCGGCTTTCCATGAAAAAGCGGCGGCCCGTCAGCTTCGCGTGATGAAGGAGATGGGCGTCAATGCGCTGCGCACCAGTCATAATCCGCCGGCTGAGCGGATGCTGGATCTGTGCGATGAGATGGGTATTCTCGTGATCGATGAAGCCTTTGACATGTGGGAGCGCCCCAAAACAACCTATGACTATGCGCGCTTCTTTCATGAATGGGAGGAGCGGGATGTTGCTTCCTGGGTCCGTCGGGACCGCTGCCATGCCAGCGTGATCATGTGGTCCATCGGCAATGAAATATATGATATGCACGCGGATCTGCGCGGTACGGAGGTATGTACGCTGCTGATGGAGCAGGTACGCCGGCATGATCCGGCCGGCCATGCGGTCGTCACCTTCGGCTGCAACTATATGCCCTGGGAGGGCGGTCAGCGCTGCGCCGAGGTCGTGAAGGTTCCCGGCTACAATTACGGTGAAAACCTTTATGAATCGCACCACCGGGATCATCCGGAATGGGTGATTTACGGAAGCGAGACGGCCAGCGTTCTGTCCAGCCGCGGCATCTATCACTTTCCGATCGGACAGAGCGTGATGAGCGAATCCGACTGGCAGTGCTCAGCGCTCGGCAACAGCAATACCAGCTGGGGCGCGTCCGATCTGCGCAAAATCATCGTGGATGATCTGAAATGCGGCTTCAGTCTGGGCCAGTTTATCTGGAGCGGTATCGACTATATCGGCGAACCGACACCGTATCATACGCGCTCCTGCTACTTCGGCCAGACGGATACCGCATGCTTCCCCAAGGATTCCTTCTATCTTTTCCGATCCCTCTGGCAGGATCTTCCCGTTCTGCACATCGGTGTCAGCTGGGACTGGAATCCCGGACAGCTGATCGATGTTCCTGTCATGACCAATCTGCCCCGGGTGGAGCTGATGCTGAACGGAAGCTCCCTGGGCATCCTGGATGCGGACCGCAATGATCCGGAAAAGTGCATGCCGGTCTGGAAAGTGCCTTTTGTGAGCGGTGAACTGATTGCCAGAGGCTATGATGCGGACGGAAACATGGTGCTGGAGGACCGTCAGGTTACGCCGGAGGATCCCGATCATTTCGTTCTGGCCAGCGAGGACGAATCACTTCCCGCGGATGGCGCGGACATGACATTTGTCACCGTTCAGGCAGCGGATCGTCACGGGAACCCTGTTCATAATGCCCGCAGCCGCGTCCGGGTTTCAGTAAAGGGGGGCGGTTGCCTTCTGGGGACGGACAATGGGGACTCGACGGACACGGACGGATATAAAAGTGCTTCCCGCCGGCTGTTCGGCGGAAAGCTTCTGCTGATGATCGGCTCCACCGGCGAGCAGGAAGATATCCGGATCTGCGTTTCCGGAAATGATATTCCTGATGCATTTCTCACGCTGAAAGTTCTGCCCGCTGAAAGAAAAAAAGGTACTTCCAGAATCCTGAGGATTGAAACCGATGCATGCAGCCGGCCTGAACCGATCCGCAAAATCGAAATCATTCCGGCCGGCGACCGACATCTGACTCCGGAACACTCGTCCTGCACCTTCCGGATCAGAACGTATCCGGAAAATGCCGCGTCCCAGGCGATTCGTTTTCTCGTGACCAATGCGGCCGGTATTCCCGTTCCCTACGCAACGGTGGAAGAAAACGGCAGGGAACTCACCGTCCGCGCCAGCGGGGACGGCACGTTCTATCTGCGCGCAGAGACCGGGGAGCATGAAGCCCATGCGGATGTGATCAGCCAGATCGAGCTGTGGGCTGAAGGCATCGGACAGCCGGCACTCAATCCATACGAATTTGTGTCCGCCGGACTGTATGATCTGCATGAGGGCAATATCGGTACCGGAAACGAAAAGGGAATTGCCTTTGACCGCGTCGGGGAGAGCATGGTGGGATTCTCCCGCGTGGACTTCGGAAAGGACGGATCCGATACGCTGTTCCTTCCGGTTTTTGCGCTGAACGGAGACCCTTATGAGATCGAGATGTTTGACGGTGATCCGCGCAGGGACGGGAAGCTGATTGAACTGCTGCATTATGAAAAGCCGAGCATCTGGAACGTATATCAGGAGGAAGTATATCACCTGCCCGTCCGACTGACCGGGGAGCATACGATCTGCTTCCGGATGCGGCACAAGGTGCATCTGAAGGGATTCCGGTTTGAAAGGCAGAACCGGGTGAACCGGGTTATGCATGCCACGGAGGCGGATGAAATCTACGGGGATTCCTTCCGGAAGGACGGGGATGCCGTCCGCGGCATCGGCAACAACGTGACGCTCATTTTCCGTGATATGGATTTCGGCGCCTTCCGCGAAGCGGACCTTGCCATCACCGGAAGTACGCCGCTGAACGTCAACACGATTTCCGTCCGGATGACCGCCCGCGACGGGGAAACGGTCACCGAGGCGGCCAATTTCTCCGCAGCAGGCGGGGATACACAGCGGTTCCGCGTCCGGATTCCGGGGGACATATGCACCGTTTCCTTCGTTTTCCTGCCCGGATCCCAGTTTGACTTTGAATCTTTCCGCTTTATCTTTCCGGAAAAATGACGGACAGATCCGCTATCCACAGTCCGGAACGCACCGGATATGATTGCAGCAGAGGAGTGTGTGCATTGGAATCCCAGCCGTTGGTCAGCATTGTCGTTCCCATTTACAATGCGCAGAAAACGCTGAACAGACTGATGGAAACCATCCTGAATCAGACATGGCATGAACTGGACATCATTCTGGTGGATGACGGCAGTACGGACGATTCTCTTTCCATCGCCAGGACCTTTGAGCAGCAGGATTCCCGCGTTACGGTCATCTCGCAGTCCAATTCCGGAGTATCCCAGGCCCGCAATCACGGAATGAAAAAGTGCCGGGGCAAGTATATCCGGTTCGTGGATGCGGATGATACGCTGCCTGCGGAATCGACCGAACTGCTGGTGCGCAGAGCGGAGGCGGACGGCGCGGATCTGGTCATCGGCGGATATACTGAATATATCCGTTCCGTGGGACATGATTTCAATCTTGAGCACCGGGATGATACGCTGGCGTGCGATCAGGTGCTTCCGTTGATCTGCCGGAACTCCAACACATTTTTCTATGGTGTCCTGTGGAACAAGATCTTTCGGCGTGCACTGATTGAGCATCATGGCATTTCCTTCGAGAGCGGACTGACATACGGGGAGGATTTTGCCTTCACGATGGATTATCTCAGATCGGCCGGAAAGATCGCTTTTCTGAAGGACTATCTTTACGATTACCGGCGCAGCAGAGGAAGCCTGACCGTGAATCAGGCCTTCGACTGCGTGGTTCACCCCTGGCGGAATATTCAGACCAAGAGGCGCCTTTACAGCCATCTCAAAGGCATGTACGTCGCCCGGAACCGGTTCGGACAGTATCGGCGTAAGCTCTGGCTGTATCTGTTTCGCGTAGGTCTCAACAAGTAACGCCAATGATCATGAACGATGGAGCAGTCATGAATCCGAAATTCAAAAAAATCCTGAGCCTGGTGGTCATCATCCTGTCCCTTTCCGTGGTTGTCATCCTGGCGTTCAGCAACCGGGAACTGGGGGATGCATGGGATGCGATCCGACGGATGAACATCGGATGGCTCGTCTGTATCTTTCTGTGCTGGCTTCTGTACACGTTCTTTGAAGCGGTGGGCACCTGGAGCTATCTGCGTTCCCAGAGATATCCGCTCAGCATTCTTCGGGTCACGGGAACCGTGCTGATCGGTTTCTATTACAGCAATATTACGCCCAGTGCGGCGGGGGGACAGCCGATGCAGGTCAATTCCCTCCGGAAGGCCGGAATTCCGGTGGCGTACGGGACGACGGCGATTACCATCCGTTTCGTCTGCAACCAGCTCGTCATATGCCTGATGGCCCTTGGCATGCTTGCGTTTAACCGGGAGTTTGTATTCAGTCAGCTGGGCGGGGCGATCTGGGCGGTGCGGATCGGATGGCTGATTAATTTTGCCGCGGTCCCGCTGGTGCTGCTGGCCGCCTTCCAGCGGAAACTGATTCAGAAGCTGGCGGAGAAGATTATCGCGTTTTCTCACAGAATCAGGCTGATTCATGACCCCGAGCATGTACTTCACAGCGTTTCAGAAACCCTGGATACCTATCAGACGGCGCTGTCCGAACTCCTGCGGGCGCCGGGGCAGATTCTTCTGCAGCTTTTTTTCAGCGCGGTGAGCCTGATCGGCCTGACGGCGACCGTCGTTTTTACCTATTATGCCTTCGGACTTCACGGCGTGCCGTGGTACCGGATCTGGACCCTGAGCCTCCTTCTGTTCGTCAGCGCGAGCTATACGCCGCTTCCCGGTGCCAGCGGCGCCCAGGAGGGCGGCTTCCTGCTGTACTTTAACGGAATCTTTACGGATGGAACCATCGGCCTCGGACTGCTCGTATGGCGCTTTTTCACTTACTACATTTTCCTGATTGTCGGTGCCTTCACGGTTCTGAACGAAAAGGTGCTCCTGCGAAGAAAGGAAAAAGCATCGGCTGGACAAGCAGATCAAAATCATGTAAAATAACAAAGATGCTCAGCTTTGAGCAAAATATATTCTGATGGCTGTCCGTTTTCAGCCTGTGACCGGGAGGGACGAAATGAACCCTAAACTCAAAAAGTTCCTGAGTTTTCTGTTTATTGTCATCTCCGTTACGGCTGTCTTTTTTATTGCATTCAGCAATGCGGAACTGACCAATGCCTGGGATGCGATCTCCCATATGAACCTTCTCTGGCTGAGCGGCATCTTCCTGTGCTGGCTGGTTCTGGTCTTCTTTGACGGGATGAATTACTGGTGCTATCTCCGCCGGGAAGGATTCCGGATCAGCATCGGCCGCGCGGTCAACGTGGCGCTCACCGGTTTCTATTACAGCAATATCACGCCGAGCGCCGCCGGCGGCCAGCCGATGCAGGTCAATTCCATGCGCAAGGCAGGCATTCCCGTGGCCTATGGCACCATGGCGGTGACGATCCGCTTCTTCACCAATCAGTTTGTCATCTCCGCCATGGCCCTGATTCTCTTCTTTCTCAACCGTGATTTTCTCTATCGGCAGCTGAGCGGCGCCATGTGGCTGGTCCGGATCGGCTGGCTGATCAATTTTTCTGCGGTTCCGCTCGTGATCCTGGCCGCCTTCAAGCGGAACTGGCTGCTGGGTATCTCCAAATGGCTGATCGGGCTTCTCAGCCGGATCCGTCTGATCAAAAACAGGGAAAACGCCATTACGAAGGTCACGGAAATCCTGAATACATACTATGACGCGATGCGGGAACTGATGCGCCGTCCCGGTCAGATTCTGCTTCAGTTCGCCTGCAGCATCATCAGCCTTCTGGGACTGACGGCCACCATCATCTTCGTTTACTATGCATTTGGCATGAAAGGCACTGCCACCTGGTCCCAGCTGCTGGCCCTGAGCACACTTCTGTATGTCAGCGCCAGCTATACGCCGCTGCCCGGTGCCAGCGGTGCACAGGAGGGTGGCTTTCTGCTCTATTTCAACGGCATCTTTACGGACGGAACGATCGGTCTGGCCCTGCTCGTATGGCGGTTCTTCACGTTTTATCTGTTCCTGATTGTTGGAGTCGGGAATGTTCTGGTTGAAAGAATCATCCTCCGGCGCGAATCCAGGCGGATGAAAACAGAATAATCAAAACCGGAAAAATGGTTATTGACACCTCTCGAATAAGACGTTATAATACATCTGTTTTTGAACGGCGCGTCTTTTTTCCGCGCCATTCAACCCAATCAATACTTGGTGGAGGAGATTATGGGTAAGTATTTCGGAACGGATGGTTTTCGCGGCAAGGCCGGCGTGGTTCTGACCGCGGAGCATGCTTTCAAAACCGGCCGCTTTCTGGGCTGGTATTTCAGCAAAAAGCATCTGGATGACAAAGCGAAGGTCGTCATCGGAAAGGATACGCGGCGTTCATCCTACATGTATGAATCCGCGCTGGCCGCCGGCCTGACCTCTTCCGGGGCAGATGCCTATCTGCTTCATGTGACCACCACGCCCTGCGTCAGCTACATTACCCGCACGGAAGGGTTTGACTGCGGTGTCATGATTTCCGCCAGCCACAATCCCTATTATGACAACGGAATCAAGCTGATGAACAGCAAAGGGGAGAAGATGGACGACGACCTGCAGGATCAGGTCGAAAAGTATATTGACGGGGAGATGGAGGAGCTGCCGTTCGCTTCCGAGGACAAAATCGGCTGCACGGTGGACTTCTATACCGGGCGGAACCGCTATATCGGTTATCTGACCAATCTGGCCACCCGGCCGTTTGACGATCACCGCGTTGCGCTGGATTGCTCAAACGGTTCCAGCTGGATGATCGGTCCTGCGGTGTTCAATGCGCTGGGCGCCAAGACGTTTGTGATTCATGACAAGCCCGACGGGCTGAATATCAACCGGAACTGCGGCAGCACGCATATCGAAAGCCTGCAGGAGTACGTGAAGGAAAACAAGCTGGATGTCGGATTCGCTTTTGACGGGGATGCGGACCGCTGCCTGGCGGTGGATGAAAACGGCAATGAGGTCAACGGCGACAAGATTATGTATATCTGTGCCAAGTATCTCAAGAGCCGCGGACAGCTGCCCAGCAACACCGTCGTGACCACGGTGATGAGCAATTTCGGCCTGTACAAGGCGCTGGATGCCGCCGGCATCAACTATGAGAAAACCGCCGTCGGTGACCGCTATGTTTATGAAAACATGAAGGCATACGATCATCTGATCGGCGGCGAACAGAGCGGGCATATTATTTTCCGCAAGCATGCCCGTACCGGAGACGGCCTGATCACGGCCATCATGCTCATGGGCGTCATGATCGATACCCAGCTGCCGCTTTCCGTTCTGGCGGAAGGATGCCGGATGTATCCCCAGGTGCTGAAAAACGTCGTGGTGGACGACAAGGACGGCACGCTGGCGGAGCAGCAGGTCATGGATGCGGTCAATGCATGCACGGAAGCGCTGGGGGACAGCGGACGCGTGCTCCTGCGCAAGAGCGGCACGGAGCCGGTTCTCCGCGTGATGGCGGAAGCAACCACCCATGAGGACTGCGAGAAAAACGTGGATGCGATCATTGAAGCGATGAAGAAGAGCGGCCATTTGCTGGAGGTGAAGAAATAATGCTGAAGACGAAGGATCTGTTTGATCTGTCCCATACTCGGGCAGCGTCCATTCTGGAGAATACGGAGTATCCTTGGGAGGCACTGGACCGGATCAAGGATTTCATCATTGAACTCGGCAGCACGCTCCCGAAGGATGAGTTTGATGAGGTCAGCGAGCACGTATGGATCGCCAGGGATGCGGTGATTTATCCCAACAATTATATCGGAGCGCCGGCGATCATCGGCCACGGGACCGAGGTGCGGCCCGGTGCCTTTATTCGCGGCAGCGCGCTGGTCGGCGATCACTGCGTGGTCGGCAACAGTACGGAACTGAAGAATGTGATTCTCTTCGACAATGTTCAGGTTCCCCATTACAATTATGTGGGGGACAGCATTCTCGGATACAAGAGCCATATGGGCGCCGGATCCATTACTTCCAACGTCAAGAGCGACAAGAAGCTCGTGACCGTCAGGTGCGGAGATGAAAAGGTGGAAACAGGACGCAAAAAGATCGGCGCCATGCTGGGCGACCGGGTCGAGGTCGGATGCAACAGCGTTCTGAATCCGGGAACCGTGATCGGGCGGGATTCCAATGTGTATCCCACTTCCTGCGTCCGGGGTACCGTTCCTGAAAACAGCATCTGGAAAAACAGCGGGAAAATCGTGTCAAAACACGACTGATTATGATCCATTCAACAACAAAAACAAGGGGGTTTTTGCAAAATGAAGGTTATCATCGCGAAGGACTATGAAGACGGCGCCAGGAAAGCCGCGGATATCATCGAGAAGATCGTCCGAGAGAACCCGGAGTGCACGCTGGGCCTTGCCACCGGTTCCAGCCCTGTGGGCATGTACCGGGAGCTCGCCCGCCGCTGCAGCGAAGAAGGTCTTGATTTCAGCCGCATTCACAGCGTGAATCTCGACGAATATGTCGGTCTGGACGGTTCCCATGATCAGAGCTATCGCTATTTCATGAATGACAATCTGTTCGATCATATCAACATTGACAAGAAGAACACCTACGTTGCGAAGGGCACCGGAGATGTGGCTGCCAATCTGAAGGAATTCAACGATGTCCTCGATCATACGGATATCGAGATTCAGGTGCTGGGTGTCGGTCCGGACGGACATCTGGGATTCAACGAGCCCGGCGATACGCTGTATGACGGCGCCCATGAGGAAACGCTGGACGATTCCACCATCGAAGCCAACAAGCGCTTCTTTGCCAGCAAGGAAGACGTGCCGACGCATGCCGTGACCATGGGAATGGGCAACATCATGCGCGCCAAGCGCCTGCTGATGATCATCAACGGCAACAAGCAGGAAGCGGCCCGCAAGCTCCTGATCGAAGACAAGATTGATCCGAAGTGCCCCTGCACCTTCATGCGTCTGCATCGGGATGCCACCGTGATCATTGAGCAGAAGCTGGCGGATGAGATCGGATACAGGGGATAAGACAGCATGTTTCATGTCAATCCGGTATTCGCAGGGATCGAACATATTCAGGATGCGATGGGCGTATGCATGACGCTGATCGAGGGCGAAAGGGAAGCATTTCTGATCGATGCCGGATACGGCACGGAGGATGTCCGTGACTTTATCCACACCCGGACGGACCGGCCTGTCCGGGTGATCCTGACCCACGGCCATCATGACCACGTGCTCGGCGCGCGCTGGTTCCCGGAAGCCTGGATGGATCCGGCGGATCGGGATGAGTTTGCGCTCAGGACGGCAGCCGCGCAGCGGGAAAGGGTGGCGGCGCAGGCGAGGGAGAAGCACCTGGAAATCCCTCCGGATTATCTGACCGCGCCGATTCCGCTTCCCCTCGCGCTTCCGTGGTCCGGCAGCCTGGATGGCATTCCCGTATCGGAAACGGATCCCGGGGGGAGAAAGGTCGTTCTGCTGCGCGTTCCGGGCCATACACGAGGCAGCGTCATGGTTTATCTTCCGGATGACCATCTTCTTCTGACGGGAGATGACTGGAATCCCTGCACATGGCTGTGGTTCCCATGCTCCATTGCGGTTCAGCAGTGGAAGCGGAACATGCTCAGTGCGATCCGTGCAATCGGGCAGCATTACGGCCCGATCGAACACGTCCTCTGCTCCCATCAGCCGATGCTTCGCACCGGGGAGGAGCTGGAGGAATATCTGCAGGAAATCACGGAAGAGAAGCTTTCCGCTGCGCCGGACGCGGAGATGGGGAGCGGCATTCACACCGCCCGCCTGACGCTCTCCGGCAATGGACAGGAGCTGGTTTTCGACCGGGACAAATTCCTGCAGGCCAACTGAATCGGACGCATCAAAATGCTCCCTTCCGGATGTTTGGAAGGGAGCGCGTTTTTTGTCTGATACCGGTCTCTTTCTGAACCGGGAAAACATCCCGGTGACGTCGGGACGGAAAGCGCCGCTTATTCAACGCTGAAAAGCAGCTCGTCATAGGTCGGGAAGGGCCAGTACGTTTTATCCGTGATCTTCTCCAGCGCATCAGCATGGGCGCGAAGCTCCGCCATGCGCGGCAGCACGCTGTCCCGCATGTAGCGGGCATCTTCCTCCGGCCGGTCCTCCGCACTGGGGCGCTTTTTCAGGCACTCGTCCAGATGGTGAATGGCGTCGCTGAGCATGTCTGCCTCCCGGGTCAGATCCGCCAGCAGCGTTCCGCCGCAGGAAAGATCCGCACCCGCAGCGCGGACGCTGTTCACGGAAGAGGCCAGGGTTCCCGTATACCGAAGGACGGCGGGCAGAATCTGCCGGCTGGCCATCATGATCATCGTTTCGGCTTCGATATTGATCGTCTTGGCATAGGCGTCCAGCCCGATATCCCGGCGGGAACGGAGCTCGGCGGCGGAAAGCACCTGATGCGTTTCAAAGAGGCGCACATTTTTTTCGGCGGTATATACGGGCAGTGCGTCCACTGTTGTTTCCAGGCAGACGAGCCCCCTCTGGTCCGCTTCCTCCCGCCATGCATCCGCATAGTTGTTGCCGTTGAAGATGATCCGCTTGTGCGCCCGGATTTCCCGGACGATCAGGTCATGCAGGCAGGAACGGAAATCCTCCGCCTTTTCCAGCTCATCGGCAAACTGCCGCAGGCTTTCCGCCACAATCGTGTTCAGTACCACATTGGCATCGGAAATCGAGGCAGAGGAGCCGAGGGAACGGAACTCAAACTTGTTGCCGGTAAAGGCAAAGGGAGAAGTACGGTTCCGGTCCGTCGTATCCTTGGGGAACTTCGGCAGCATATGAACGCCGATGGTCATATCCGCTTTTTCCCTTCCGCTGTAGCGTGCGCCATGCTCCAGCGCCTGCAGGATCTCCGTCAGCTCGTCCCCCAGGAAGATACTGATGATCGCGGGCGGCGCTTCACAGCCGCCGAGCCGGTGATCGTTGCCCGCTGAGGCGACGGATGCCCGGAGCAGATCCTGATAATCATCCACCGCCTTGATGACGGAGGTCAGGAACAGCAGAAACTGAGCGCTTTCATGGGGGCTGTCCCCCGGCTCAAGCAGATTGTACCCCGTATTGGTGAACATGGACCAGTTGTTGTGCTTGCCGCTGCCGTTCACGCCTTCAAATGGCTTTTCCGCCAGCAGGCAGACCAGATTATGGCGCCGGGCGATCTTCTTCATCATTTCCATGGTCAGCTGATTGTGGTCACAGGCCACGTTGACGATGGAGTAGATCGGCGCCATCTCATGCTGCGCGGGTGCGGTTTCATTGTGCTCCGTCTTGGCCAGCACACCCAGCTTCCAGAGCTCCTCATTCAGGTCCGCCATGAATGCCTGCACGCGGGTCTGAATGGTGCCGAAGAAATGATCTCCCAGTTCCTGCCCCTTGGGAGCCTTGGCACCAAAGAGCGTCCGTCCGGCAAAGATCAGATCGCTTCTGCGATTGTACAGATCCTTGTCGACCAGAAAATACTCCTGTTCAGGGCCGACGGTCGGGGTGACGCGGGTGGCATCCAGACGGCCGAAGAGGTGAAGAACCCGCACTGCCTGCCGGTTGAGCGCTTCCATCGAACGGAGCAGAGGGGTTTTCTGATCCAGCGCCTCACCGGAATAGGAACAGTATGCCGTCGGGATGCAGAGGACGCGGTCCTTGATGAAGGCATAGGAAGTCGGATCCCAGGTGGTATATCCCCGGGCTTCGAAGGTGGAGCGCAGGCCCCCGCTGGGCAGGGAGGAAGCGTCCGCCTCGCCGCGGACCAGTTCCTTGCCGGAAAATTCCTGGACGACGCGGCCGCCGGGCACGGGCGAAATAAAGGCGTCATGCTTCTCCGCCGTGACGGAATTCAGCGGCTGGAACCAGTGGGTGTAATGGGTCGCACCATGCTCAAGCGCCCAGTCCTTCATCGCGTTGGCCACGACGCTGGCGACCTGGGGATCGAGCCGGCGCCCGTCATCAATCGTTTTGTGCAGCGCCCGGTAGGTTTCCTTGGGAAGGCGCTGGCGCATGACGGAATCATTAAATACATTGAGGCCGAAAAGCTCATCCATCGTTGCCATCGAGCAGTTTCCCCCTTCTTGAAAACAATCAGAGTCAGTTTAGAAGAAAGAATCTGCGCTGTCAAGAAACGGGACACTTTTCATACAACTTTTTCCCGCAAAAGATTACATTTCTGTTGCATCCGTGTACGGGGACGGGAAAATATGATAAAATGCTTTCGTATGCTCAAGTGTGAAACTGCGGGGTGGAATGAGAATGTACGAGCCCAAAGTCCGGAACAGTCAGACGGATAAGCTGATGAAAGCGGTCATGCTGCTGAACAATGAAGAGGATGCCTACCGCTTTTTCGAGGATCTTTGCACCATTCCGGAGCTGATCAGCATCAGCCAGCGGCTGGAGGTGGCCTGGCTGCTCCGGAAGAAGGAAACATATCAGAAGATTGCCGACGAGACCGGCGCATCCAGCGCGACGATCTCCCGGGTAAACCGCGCCCTGAATTACGGAGCAGACGGATATAACCGCGTGCTGGATGAGATGGAGAAAATACTGTAATGGATCTGACAACACTGAATGCGGAACAGCGCAGGGCGGCGGAGACGCTCGACGGTCCGGTGCTGATTCTGGCCGGGGCGGGCAGCGGAAAAACGCGTGCGCTGACATACCGGCTGGCCAACCTGATCGATCACGGCGTGGCGGCATGGGAAATACTGGCGCTGACTTTTACCAACAAGGCTGCCCGGGAAATGAAAACCCGGGTGGAACAGCTGATCGGTGAAGAGAAGGCGGGAGAAGCATGGATCAGCACCTTTCATTCCACCTGTGCCCGGATTCTCAGAAAGGATATCGAAAAACTCGGCTATTCCCGGTCCTTTGTCATCTATGACGACGATGATCAGACCCGGGTGCTCAAGGAAATCTATCAACAGCTGAATCTGGATGATCAGTACATTCCGATCCGTGAGGCCCGGAACAAAATCAGCGACGCGAAAAACAGGATGCTGACGCCGGATGAATGGTTTTCCAAATCCTCCCGGGATCATCGGACGAGCCAGGTTCACGATGTCATGACCCTGTATGAGCAGCGCATGAAAACGCTCAACGCGCTGGACTTTGATGATCTGCTGATCAAAACCCTGGAGCTGTTTGCCGATCATCCCCCTGTCCTACAGGCATACCGCAACCGGTTCCGTTACGTCCTGGTCGACGAGTATCAGGATACGAACACGGCGCAGTACGAGCTGGTCCGAATGATCACGGCGGAAAGCCGGAATCTCTGCGTGGTCGGTGACGATGATCAGAGCATCTACGGCTGGCGCGGCGCGGACATCCGGAACATCCTCGATTTCGAAAAGGATTATCCGGATGCGACTGTGATCAAGCTGGAGCAGAACTACCGGTCAACGGCCAATATCCTGGATGCGGCCAACCAGGTCATCGCCCATAACGCGGAGCGGAAGGACAAGAAGCTCTGGACGGAGAGCAGCGCAGGCGACCCCGTCTGCATCTATGAAGCACAGGATGAGCACGATGAATCCGCCTGGATCGTCCAGAAGATCCGGGAACTGAAAAGAAGCGGCGTCGCCTACGGCGAATGCGCGGTGCTGTACCGGGCCAATGCCCAGAGCCGTATTCCCGAAGAGATGCTGATGCGCTCCGGCATTCCGTACCGGATGTTCGGGGGACAGAAGTTCTACGAACGCAAGGAGATCAAGGATATCCTGGCATATCTGCGGGTGATCGTCAACCCGGCGGACGATATTTCCCTTGCTCGGATTCTCAATGTGCCCCGGCGTTCCATCGGAGAATCCACGGTGCAGGCGCTGACCGAGCATGCCCGGCAGTCGGGAATGCCGCTTTTCAGCGCCCTCGGAGATCTGCCGGATGCGCTGGGCACCCGGGCGCGCAACAGCGTCAGTTCGTTCTTTGCGATGATGACGCTGCTGCTGGCCATGAAGGAAACGATGGAGCCGGAGGAGTTTGTCGGGGAGCTGATCGAGCGCACCGGCCTTGAAAAGCAGTATATGGCTGAGAATACCGACGAATCGAGGGAACGGCTGGAAAATATCGGTGAATTCCGGAACGCGCTGCACGAATTTGTGACAAGCGAGGAGAGTCCGACCCTCGAAAGCTATCTGGAAAACGTTTCGCTCGTGACGGACATGGACCGGGCCGCCTCCGGGGACGGATATGTGAACATGATGACGCTCCATTCCGCCAAAGGCCTGGAGTTTGATCATGTTTTCATCCCCGGCATGGAGGAAAACCTGTTCCCCTCCTTCCGGAGCGTGAGCGAGGACAACCGGCTGGAAGAGGAGCGGCGGCTCATGTATGTGGGAATCACCCGGGCCCGGAAGGACCTGTATCTGACCTGGGCCCGCAGCCGTCAGACCTACGGGCAGTATGCCAGCAACCCGCCCAGCCGCTTCCTGCGGGAAATCCCGGATCGGCTGGTGCACAGGGAATCATACCGGGGCGTGGAAGAGGCGGAAGGAAGCATGCGAGGACCGCTGGGACGCGGAAGGGTTCCTTCCTTCGGCCGTTCTGCTTCCGCGTCAGGCGGCAGATGGGCGGATCAGCCGGATCCGTTTGAGGAAAGAAGTCCGTTCAGCCTGCCGAAGAGGAAAGAAAGAACCGGAACCGCACCGAAATCAGGGATTACGCTCGGCGGGATTCCGATTGACCAGATTCCCGGTGTCCGGAAGGGCTTCGTTCCCAGCGCCGCCCGGGGAGGGACGGAGAGCGCCATCGGAAAGATCTTCCGGCAGGGAGACCGGGTGGCTCATCCAAAATTCGGAAACGGAACGGTGACCCGACTGGAGGGCAGCGGCGCCGGCGCACGGATTACCGTGGCGTTTGACCGGGCGGGAGAACGGGTGCTCGCGCTGTCGGTGGCGCCCATCGTGAAGCTGGAGGAAGAGCCATGAATGAGCAGCAGACGGCGCGGATGCGCGAGCTGATCCTTCAGCTCAATGACGCATCCCACGCCTATTATGTGCTGGATAATCCCTATATATCCGATATGCAGTGGGACCGGATGTATGACGAGCTCCGTCAGCTGGAGGCGGAAACGGGCGTCATCATGGAGGATTCGCCGTCCGTTCATGTCGGCGGTGAACCTCTCCGCGGGTTTGAGGAGCACCGCCATATCCACCGGCTCTGGTCCATGGACAAGGTGCAGAGTATGGAAGCGCTGGACGAATGGATCGCCCGGACGGAGAAGCTGGCCGGAAAAACGAATCTGCAGTATTATGTGGAATATAAGTTTGACGGGCTGACCCTGAACCTGACCTATGACGGCGGGAAGCTGATTCAGGCGGCAACCCGGGGAAACGGCATCACGGGAGAAGCGATTCTTCCCCAGGCGAGGACGATTCACGCCGTTCCGAAGACGATTCCGTACAAGGGCATTCTGGAGGTTCAGGGAGAATGCATCATGCGGCTGAGCACCCTGGAGAAGTACAACAAAACCGCGAAGGAACCCCTCAAGAACGCCCGGAATGCGGCAGCCGGCGCACTGCGGAATCTGGATCCGGCGGTCACGGCCTCGCGCCACCTGGACGCGTTTTTCTACCAGATCGGAACCATTGAGAACCCGCCGTATCACTCCCAGAGCGGCATGCTGGATTTCCTGCGGGAGAACGGATTCCAGGTCAGCCCGTTTCTGGGCACGGGGAACGGCCGGGCAGAGCTGGAGGAAAGCATCCGGAAAATCGAGCAGGAGCGTTCCTCCCTGGACTGGCTGATCGACGGGGTGGTCATCAAGGTTGGGGACTATGCGCTGCGGGATCGGATGGGATACACCGAGAAGTTCCCCAGATGGGCGGTCGCCTACAAGTTTGAAGCGGAGGAAGCGGTCACCCGGCTGGAAAAGGTCACATGGGAGCTGGGAAGAACCGGCAAGCTGACGCCGCTGGCGCACCTTGCCCCGGTCGATTTTTATGGGGTGACCGTGCGCAAGGCTACCCTGAACAACATGGGGGATATCGAGCGGAAGGACGTGGCCGTCGGCTGCGACGTCTGGATTCGCCGGAGCAACGATGTCATCCCGGAGATCATGGGCAGAGCCGGTGAAGTCCGGGAAGGGGAAGTCCCGATCGTTCCGCCGGAGATATGTCCGGCCTGCGGGGCGGCGCTGATCCGGCGCGGAGCGCATCTGTTCTGCATGAACCGGGATGGCTGCCGGCCTCAGGCCATCGCGCGGATTGCGCATTTCGCTTCCCGGGAGGCCATGGATATCGACGGGCTGAGCGAAAAAACCGCCGGCGTGCTGTATGACCGGCTGTCCATCCGCGAGGTGGCGGATCTTTATCATCTGACCGTTTCGGATCTGCTTGTACTGGATGGCTTCAAGGAGAAAAAGGCCGGAAATCTGATTCAGGCGCTGGAGAAAAGCCGGAAATGCGAGCTGGATGCGTTCCTGTTTGCCCTGGGGATTCCGAACGTGGGAAGGAAAACGGCGAGGGATCTGGCCCAGGCCTTCGGCACGCTGGACCGTATCATGCTGGCCGGCACGGAGGAGCTGACCGCGATTCCGGACATCGGAGATATCGTCGCGGGCAGCATCGTCGAATACTTCAGCTTTCCGGAGAACCGGCAGCTGATTGAGCGGCTGCTGGAAGCGGGGGTGCATCCTTCGGAAATGAGCCGGAAGGGTGATGGCGTTTTCAGCGGAATGAGTATCGTGGTCACCGGAACGCTTCCTACCCTGAAAAGGCAGGAAGCCGAAGAGCTGATCCGCTCCCAAGGCGGAACCGCCGCTTCCTCCGTCAGCCGGAAGACCGCCTTCGTGGTCGTCGGCGAGGATGCCGGCAGCAAGCTGGCAAAGGCCCAGGCCCTCGGAATCGAGACGATCGACGAGGCGGAGCTGATCCGGAGAGCCGGGGCGGAAGCCTCCGGAAACAATTGAGCAGAAGGAATGGGGAAAAATGTTTTCGAGCATCACGAATTTTATCAATAACTTTACGCAGGATCCGGTCAATGCACTGATCTCGCTGGCTTATCTGACCGTCTGCATTCTGTTCAGCCTGATCATCCATGAATGTGCTCACGGCTACGTAGCGCTCCGCTGCGGCGATCCGACCGCGAAGATGCTGGGACGGTTGACGCTGAACCCTGCGAAGCATCTGGATCCGGTGGGTACGATCTGCATGATCTTCCTGCATGTCGGGTGGGCGAAGCCGGTGCCGGTCAATCCGCGGAACTTCCGGAATTACCGGCGGGACTACATTCTTGTTTCGCTGGCCGGGATCATCACCAATTTCTGCATCTTTCTGGTCAGCCTGATCATCTCCGCGATTCTGGCGAAGGTCATGTATATGCCGGAATTTATCGACAGCGTGGATCAGTATGGCGGAAAGGGCATGTTCCTGAACGTATATTCCAGCAATGTGGCCGCCTCCGTATACGGAGGGGTGACGATGTTCGACTATGGCATGAGCGTTCCCGCACTGGCCTGGGTGCAGCGGCTCTTCCTGATGCTGGCACAGA
>CAMOYA010000001.1 GCA_946629635.1 uncultured Clostridia bacterium | reverse complement strand
ACCTGACTCTTAATCAGGGTGTCTAGGGTTCGAGTCCCTAATGGTGTACAGACCTGCAGCTTCACGGCTGCAGGTTTTTTTGTACTTTGATTTCGGATCGTCTTTGCATTTTCGGATTTTATGATATAATCACTCTGGAAGAGGAGGGGATGGATTGAGCCTGCGGTTGCACGAATCCATGGCGGAGCATGACGCTTCGATGATGAACGGGCTGCAGCTGGCCTTCATGGGAGACGCGGTATGGAGCGTGATCGTCCGGGAGGAGCTGATCGCCCGGAAGTACAATGTCCACCATATGCACACGGAGAGCATCCGTTTCGTGAGCGCGAAGAGCCAGGCCGCAGCGCTGGAAAGAATCACCCCCGTGCTGAGCGGGCCGGAAGCGGAAATCGTCCGCAGAGGCCGCAACGCGCACAGCCATCATCCTGTTCCGAAGCACCAGAACCCGGAGGATTACGCGGCGGCCACCGGCTTTGAAGCCCTGATCGGCTACCTGTACCTGACCGGGAAAGAGGACCGCGTCCTTGAACTGGCCGGAATGATCATCGGAGGATAATTGCAGATGGCAGAAAAAAAGACGCTGAAGGTTGAACTGATCCGGCATACGCTCTCTCCGGAGGAGACGATTGCCCTGGGCGCAAAGCTGTGCTATTCCAGGTCATCGATCTCGGATCTGAACGAGCGGATCTCCGCGGGAGATCAGGCGGCTTTCATCCGGCGGCTGCTGGAGATGGGCCATGAATCCGTGCTGGAGCACGCCACCTTTACCTTCGGGATCGAGGGGATCAGCCGGGTGCTGCTGGCGCAGCTGACGCGGCACCGGATGGCCAGCTTTTCCGTGCAGAGCCAGCGGTACGTATCCTATGAAAACGGATTCGGATATATCATTCCGCCGAGCATCGAGGCGCTGGGCGAAGCGGCCGTGCAGGAATACGCGGCGCAGATGAACCAGATGGAAGAATGGTACCGGCAGTGGCAGGAAAAGCTGGGAAAGAACGGGGAGCGGACCAATGAGGACGCCCGCTTCGTGCTTCCCGGCGCATGCGAAACGCGGCTGCTGGTGACAATGAACGTGCGCGAGCTGCGGCATTTCTTCTCGCTGCGGATGTGCAACCGCGCCCAGTGGGAAATCCGGGCCATGGCCGGGGAGATGCACCGGCTGTGCCTGCAGACAGCGCCGGAGCTGTTCGCCGATGCCGGGCCGGGCTGCATCCGCGGGAAATGCCCGGAGGGAGAAAAGAGCTGCGGACAGATGGAACTTAAGCGCAGAGAAAGAAAAGAACTGCTCGAGAAGATCACGGAGGATCAGAGACATGGCATTTAATCGCTCCAAAGGGGAAAACGGACGGGAGTTTTATCAGCGGGACAGGAAAGCCGGACCGGGCGGAAGACAGTCTTCCGATTCATGGGGCCGCCGGAGCGGCGAAGCCTCCGGAAGATACAGCGACAGCTATTCCGGGAAAAAGGGCGACGGCTTCTACGGAAAGAAGGGCGACGGTTATTCCGGCCGGAAGGACGGCGGCTTTTCCGGAAAAAAGAATGACGGCTTTTCCGGGAGGAAGGACAACGGTTCCTTCGGAAAGAAGAGCGACAGCTTCTCCGGCAGGAAGGGCTACGGTTATGCTGATCAGAAGGGCCAGCGTTTCTTCGGGCGGAAGGACGGCGAATATGCACCGGACCGGCGTTCGGATTCCTTCGGCAGGCGGCCGGAGAGGGAAATCCGTCGGGACCGCCCGGACCGCACTCCCGGCAGAGGTGTCCGGAATGAAACGCGCTATGAAGACGAACGCAGACAGCCACAGAAGGAGCACAGCTACCGGGAATGGGAATACACGGCGGACAGCGCACGCGTACCCGCCGCGCCTGCCGGGGAATACGCCGCGGACAGCGCCGAATCCGAATCCTATATCCTGACCGGCAGAAATCCGATCCGCGAAGCACTGAAAAACGGCAGGGATCTGGAAAAGCTGCTGGTGCAGAAGGGCGAGCTCTCCGGTTCGGCGATGGAGATCGTCGCGAAGGCCAAGGAAAAGAAAATCATGGTCCAGGTGGTGGAAAAGAGCCGGCTGGACGAGATTTCTCCCCGCCATCAGGGGCTGATCGCCTTCGCGTCCGCCTATCAGTACGCAGAGCTGGAGGATATTCTCGCCGACGCTCAGGATCGCGGGGAGGATCCGTTCCTGATCATTCTGGACGGGATCACGGATCCCCATAATCTCGGCGCCATCATCCGGACAGCGGAATGCTGCGGCGCGCACGGCGTCATTGTACCGCAGCATCGCAGCGCGGGGCTGACGCCTGCCGCGGTCAAGGCTTCCGCCGGAGCGGTCGAATACATCCGGGTGGCCCGGGTCACCAACCTGAACCATACGATCGAGGAACTGCAGCGCCGGAACATCTGGGTATACGCGATCACGATGAACGGGACGGACTACCGGAAGGTGGACTTCAAGGGCGGCACCGCCCTGGTCATCGGCGCCGAGGGCGAAGGCATCAGCCGCCTGACGGAGGAAAAGTGCGATGTTTCCGTTTCCCTGCCGATGAAGGGTCATATTGACAGCCTGAACGCTTCCGTCGCGGCCGGGATCATGATGTACCGGGTGATGGAGACCAGAGTTTGATCAGGAGTGGACGCGGATGATGGATGACGGGTACCGTTCGGAGCATGCGGAATACGTCGCGGATAAAAGCGACGAGGATGAGCATCTGACCGGACTGATGGCGGATGAGAAATGGCAGGGGCTGACGGACGAGGAGATCGTGGACATGTGCCACGCGGGCGATTCGGAAGCGGAAGAATACCTGCTGACCAAGTACAAGAACTTTGTGCGTTCCAAGGCCAGAAGCTATTTTCTCATCGGCGCGGATCATGAGGATATCGTGCAGGAGGGAATGATCGGCCTGTACAAGGCGATCCGGGACTACAAGCCGGAGAAGCTCAGTTCTTTCCGCGCCTTTGCGGAGCTGTGCATCACGCGCCAGATCATCACCGCGATCAAAACGGCCACCCGCCAGAAGCATATTCCGCTGAACAGCTATGTTTCCCTGAACAAACCGCTGTATGACGACGAGAGCGACCGGACGCTGCTGGATGTCATCGTGGAAGGGCATACGCTGGATCCGGAAGAGCTGATGATCAACCAGGAAAACCTGGGGAACATCCATTCAAAGATGAACGAAGTGCTTTCAGGCCTGGAGCAGCAGGTGCTGGGCGCCTATCTGGACGGAAAGAGCTACCAGGAAATCGCCGAGATGCTGGGGCGCCATGTGAAGTCGATTGACAACGCGCTGCAGCGGGTCAAGCGAAAGCTGGAAAAATATCTGGAAGAAAACGGGAACCGCGACTGAAGGCGGTTCCCGTTTTCTTGTATCTAGGATGCCGGTTATTCCGCCGGGGCTTCGGCGGGTTCCGGGGACTCCGTGGGCGCCGGAGATTCCGTCTCCTGCGCCTGCTTCATGCTCCGGGATGCCCGGGTGATGATTTCCCGCATGTTGACCGGGGATTCCGGAACGATATTGCCGGCGGAAATCGTGTGAATCCGCTCCGATGGAGCGGAGGAAGGGGACAGGGGAGCCATCAGGGCAAAAACGGCCACCATGACAGCCGTCAGGGCAGAGAGCGCGATCACCGGCTTTCTGAAGCCCAGCGGATGTTTCTCCGCCTCCGGCTCCGTCGCCTTCTGCAGAATTTTGTATTTCAGCCGGTCATCCGCCCGGAGACCGCTCAGAACCTGATCGGATACTTCAGGCAGCTTATCCAGACGATCCATGTTACGCATCTCCTTTCAGATCTTTCTGCAGCCGGGTTCTCGCCCGGCTGAGGCGGGAGGAAACCGTCCCCTCCGCGATATCGAGCATGGCAGCGATGTCGGACACGCCGTAGCCCTGGTAATAGTGCAGGAGGACGACCTCCTTGAACTCCGCGGGAAGCCGGTTGACCGCTTCGGCCAGGGCCGTGTTTTCCGCGATCGGAGAGATCTCATCCCGGGCGGGGAAGAGCTCGAAGGCGGGATGCCCCAGGACGACGCGCTTCAGCCACGCGCCGCGCCACAGATCCCGGCAGCGGTTCAGCGCCACCTTCAAAAGCCAGGCTTTTTCCTTTCCGGGTTCGAGCACGGGCTTCGACGTGATCAGGCGGACAAACACGTCCTGCGTCACATCCTCGGCGCGCTGCCGGTCCCCCAGATAGTAATAGCTGACGCGGAGAACATCCGTGGCAAACCGTTCATACAGCTGGTCGAAAGTCATCGGCTCCGCGCCGGCGTCCGGCGGCGATTCCCACGATTCATCCAGTGCTTCCGTAACATTCAACGAATCACCCAATGGTATTATTCCCCTTTTTTCAAAATTGCCGAAGAAATTTCATCATCCGGGACATATTTGGTCAGCATATAGTCCACCGAATCGATCAGGGCGATCAGGCATGCCTCGATGATGTTCTCCGAGACCCCCACCGTATTCCAGATGTGGCTTCCGTCGCTGCTTTCGATGGAAACGCGGACGCGGGAGGCCGTGCCTTCCGAATTCAGCACGCGGACCTTGAAGTCCTTCAGGGACATGCGGCTGACGCTGGGATAGAACAGCGACAGCGTTTTCCGGAGGGCCTGGTCCAGGGCGTTGACCGGGCCGTCCCCCTCGGCGGCATTGATGCCGTCCTGCCCGTTGACGTTGATCTTCAGATAAGCCTGGGCGGAAGGGTAGGCGCGCTCCGCGCTCCCCGGCATCTGCTGACAAAGGACGTGGTAATCCGCGACGCGGAAATAGTGCTTTCTTCTTCCGAGCGTATCCAGCGCCATCAGCTCGAAGGATCCGTCCGCGTTCTCATAGGTATAGCCCTTCAGCTCCATCTCCTTGATCCGGCGGATCACGGCGGTGATCTCGGCGCTGTCCCGGTTCAGATCCGGCAGAATATGGCCCAGCCGGGCATAGATACCGGCTCTTCCGGCCTGATCCGACAGGAGAAAACGCCGCTGATTGCCGACGGCTTCCGGATCGATATGCTCATAGGAATCGGAATCCTTGATCACGCCGTCGATATGCATGCCAGCCTTGTGCGCAAAGGCCGAATGGCCGACGAAGGGCGCATGCTCGTCCGGCACGAGGTTCAGGATCTCCAGGATTTCCCGGGACAGATGGGTCAGCCGGGTCAGATTGCCCGCCGGCAGGCAGGGTTCATTCATCTTCAGCTCCAGGATCGGGATCATGGTGCACAGGTCCATGTTGCCGCAGCGCTCCCCGATACCGCCCACGGTGCCCTGCACGAGATCGCAGCCGGCCCGCACCGCGGCGACGGAGCAGGCGACCGCCATGCCCATATCATTGTGGCAGTGAATTCCCAGCGGCGTGTCCGTCCTTTCCCGGATCCAGGCGACCGCTTCCGCGATCTCCTCCGGGAACGATCCTCCCCGGGTATCGCACAGGATCAGCCGCGCTGCGCCGGCACCGGCTGCGGCATCCAGGGTTTTCATCGCATAATCCCGGCTTTTCCGCCAGGCGTCAAAAAAATGCTCCGCATCATACCAGACGGGGGTCCCGTTCTTCTTCAGAAACTGAACCGTATCCGCAATCAGGCGCAGATTGTCCTCCGGGGAGATCCGCAGGATCCTTTCCGACTGACGGGGGCCGCTTTTGCCGAAGATGACGCTGATGTCCGCTCCGCTGTCCCGCAGGCGGCACAGGGCCTCATCCTCCTCCGGGCGAAGGCCGGGGCGGCAGGTGGATCCAAAGGCCAGCAGGGAAGCGCAGCGCAGCTTCGGCAGCGCCTTCAGCGCGGAAAAAAGCTGCGCGTCCAGGGCATTGGCGCCGGGATTGCCGGCCTCGATATACCGGATGCCCAGATCATCCAGGGCCTGAATGATCCGGATCTTGTCATCCATGGAAAAGGAGACCCCTTCGGCCTGAGCGCCGTCGCGAAGGGTCGTATCGGATAAACTGATCATACGCAACCGCCTGTTTCAGCTAATTTCCCGGTCATTATACCATATCGGATGGAATCATCCAACTAAAATGGCCATTTTCTTCATTTATTCACTTGACTTGTCCACTGAAATGTGGTTAAAATACAGTTACAGATGTTTGTGTCTGATGCAACAACTCATGTATCCAAGACCCAAAGCTTAAACTGAATAAAGGAGTGTGTCAATCAGTGTTAAGGAAAAAGACTTGTGTTGCAATGCTTCTGGCAGGCGGTCAGGGGAGCCGTCTGGGAATTCTGACCAAGAATGTCGCCAAGCCAGCGGTTCCCTACGGTGGCAAATACCGGATTATTGACTTTCCGCTGAGCAACTGCACCAACAGCGGCATCGATACCGTCGGCGTGCTGACGCAGTATCAGCCCCTGGAGCTCAACGCCTACATCGGCAGCGGTGCCCCGTGGGATCTGGACATTTCCAACGGCGGCGTCTTCGTGTTGCCTCCCTATCAGAAGGGGAAGAGCGGCGAGTGGTACCGCGGAACCGCCAACGCCATTTACCAGAACATCGCCTTCATCGAGCAGTATCATCCGGACTACGTGCTGATTCTCAGCGGCGACCATATCTACAAGATGGATTACAACGCCATGCTGAACTACCACATCCGTCACGGGGCGGACGCAACGATCGCGGTCCGCGAGGTGCCGTGGGAAGAAGCGCCGCGCTTCGGCATCATGAATACCGACTCCGAGGACCGAATCATCGAGTTCGAGGAAAAGCCGAAGAATCCGAAGAGCAACAAGGCCTCCATGGGCGTGTACATCTTCACCTGGGAAAAGCTGCGCAAGTACCTGATAGATGACGAGGCGGACAAGAAGAGCTCCAACGACTTCGGAAAGAACATCATTCCGAACATGCTGGGCGACAAGCAGGCGCTGTTCGCCTACATGTTCAGCGGCTACTGGAAGGACGTCGGAACCATCGAGAGCCTGTGGGAAGCCAACATGGATCTGCTGGAAACGCCGATGCCCATCGACATGCACGATAAGAAATGGCGGATCTTCGCGAAGAATCCCGGCATGACGCCGCATTTCATCGCCAAGGGCGCTGAGGTGACGGATTCCCTGATCACCGAGGGCTGCGAAGTATACGGCAACGTCAATCATTCCATCCTCTTTGCCGGCGTTGAAATCGAGGAAGGCGCGAGCGTCGAATCCAGCGTGATCATGCCCGGCAGCAAGATCAAGCGCGGTGCGATCGTCCGCCGGTCCATCGTGGCGGAGAACGCCACCGTCGGCGCGGGCGCGATCGTGGGCGAGGAGACCGGAAACATCGCCGTGATCGGCCAGGGCGTCACGCTGCCGGCCGGCGTCAGCATTCCTGCAGGCGAGCAGGTCGATGAAACCTACACCTTTGATACAGCGAGAAAGGAATGAAGATCATGAAAGACGTAATGGGACTGATTTATACAGGCGAGAATGATGCCAGACTGCGGGAGCTGACGCTGACCCGTGCGATCGCCGCAATGCCGGTGGCCGGAAGGTACCGGGTGATTGACTTCCTGGTTTCCAGCATGGTCAACGGCGGAATAAAGAACATCGGCGTCATCATGCAGAAGAACTATCACAGCCTGATGGACCATCTGGGCTCCGGCAAGGAGTGGGATCTGCACGGAAAGATCAACGGGCTGCACATCCTGCCGCCCTTCCTGACCCGGGAGAATGTCGGCCTGTATCCCGGACTGCTGGACGCGGTCCGCTCCAACAGTAATTTTCTCGTCCGCTCCAAGCAGGAAATCGTCGTGCTGAGCAACAGCAATATCATCTACAACGCCCGGCTGGATGAGCTGGTGCAGCACTACATCGACACCGGAGCGGATATCACGCTCATGTACACCAAGGATCCCAGCATGAAGCGGGATGAATACGGCACCTATCTGGATCTGGACAATAGCGGCAACGTGCAGGATGTCGAAGTGATGCCGACGCATCCGACCTACAGCAACTGCTACATGCAGGTGCTCGTCATCAAGCGCGAGTTGCTGAACGATCTGGCAGACAAGGCGGTGGCGCACGGGCTGCACTCCATGGACAAGGATATCATCCTGAAGCTGGTTCAGGACAAGTCCGCGCGGATCAATGCCTATGAGTACAAGGGAAAGTGCTGGCATATCGATTCCGTTCAGAGCTACTTCAAGTTCAACATGGAAGTGCTCGATCCCAAGCTGCGCAAGGGCCTGTTCCGCGAGGATCTGCCGGTTTACACCAAGGTTCGCGATGAAATGCCCGCCTGCTACGGCGATGATCCCAGCGTGATCAACTCCCTGATCGCCGATGGCTGCCAGATCAACGGTATCGTGGAGAACAGCGTGCTGTTCCGCGGCGTGAAGATCGCCAAGGACGCACACGTCAAGAACTGCATCATCATGCAGGACGGACAGGTGCACGAAGGCGCCTATATCGAAAACTGCATTCTGGACAAGCAGGCCATCATCAAGCGGAACGCGCGGCTGATCGGTCCGGAAGCCTATCCGATCGTGATCGGCAAGGATGTAGTGATCTGAGAGGGAGGAATTGCCTGATGAAAATCCTTTTTACGGCCAGCGAATGTGTCCCCTTTGTCAAGACAGGGGGGCTGGCGGATGTGGTCGGCGCGCTCGCTCCGGTGCTCGCCCGGGAAGGCCATGACGTTCGCGTGATCATTCCGGATTATACGGCGATTCCGCACGAATATACCGCACAGATGACCCATGTATGCGACTTTGAGGTGCAGCTGGGCTGGCGGCGGCAGTACTGCGGAATTGAAAAGCTGGAAAAAGACGGCGTGATCTGGTATTTCATGGACAACAAGTTCTATTTCGGACGGCCGTACATCTACGGAATGGGCGGGGATGAATACGAGCGTTTCGGATTCTTCTGCCGCAGTGTCCTGAACATGCTTCCGCTGATCGATTTCCAGCCGGACGTGATCCATGCCCATGACTGGCAGAGCGGCATGATCCCGGCCCTGCTGAAGATTCAGTATGCACACCTGCCGTATTACAAGGATATCAGGACGGTTTTCACCATCCATAACCTGCAGTATCAGGGGATCTTCGGCATCCGCGAGGTGCAGGATGTGCTGGGACTGGGGGACAGTCTGTGGACGGAGGATCAGCTGGAGTGCTTCGGGTGCGCCAACTTCATGAAGGCCGCTCTCGTATACAGCGATCTGATCACCACGGTCAGCCCCTCCTATTCCCAGGAGATCCAGACCGCCTACTACGGCGAACGCCTCGACGGGCTGCTCTGCAAGCGGCGGAAGGATCTGCACGGCGTGCTGAACGGCATCGACATCAACGCCTACGATCCGGCGACGGATCCCGACATCGCCGCCAACTTCACCGTGGACGATCTGAGCGGCAAGGCCCTCTGCAAAAAGGCGCTGCAGGAATCCATGGGACTGGACGTCAATCCCGATGTGCCGATCATCGGCATGGTCGGCCGGCTCAGCAACCAGAAGGGACTGGACCTGGTCGACTATGTCATTGCGGACATCATGCGACTGAATGTCCAGCTGGTGGTGCTCGGCATGGGCGAAGGGCGGTACTTCAATCTGTTCAGCTGGGCGGAAGGGGAATACAGCGGCCGGGTCGCGGCCCGGTTCACCATGGACCATGCGCTGGCGCATCAGATCTATGCCGGCGTGGACCTGTTCCTGATGCCCAGCCAGTTCGAGCCCTGCGGGCTGAGCCAGATGATCGCCATGCGGTACGGATCCGTGCCGATCGTCCGGGAGACCGGCGGTCTGCGGGATACCGTGCTGAGCTACAACGAATTTACCGGTGAAGGAAACGGCTTTACCTTCTTCAATTACAACGCGCACGACATGCTCCATACCATTGAGCGGGGCATTGACTTCTACCAGAACCAGAAGGACGTGTGGAAGCTTCTGCAGCACCGCGGCATGACCGGCGACTACAGCTGGAGCCATTCCGCCTCTGAATACCTGAAGCTGTACCAGTCCCTGTTCGAGGAAAAGAAGGAAGAGCCGGAGGAACCCCCGGAAGAGGAAAACCCAGTGGTCATGAACGTGTAAAATAAACCGGGATGTGCGGAAACGCACATCCCATTCCAGTATATGGGGAGGATGAAGCCCGGAAGATGGAAGAAATGATTCGGAAAGACGAAACGGTGGAGGATCTCCAGCTGAACGGACTGCAGCTGATCCAGAAGAAGAACGGTTTCCGCTTTGGCATGGATTCCGTGCTGCTGGCGGATTTCGCGGAGATCCGCCCGGGAGATTTCGTGGTGGACCTGGGCTGCGGCAGCGCGGTACTGATCCTGCTGCTGATTGGCCGGGGAAAGGGAAGCCGGTTCTGCGGCATCGACATTCAGGAGGATGCCTGCGAAATGGCAAAAAGATCCGTCGCGCTCAACTGCCTGGAGGATCGGGTTCAGATCGTCCATGCAGACGCCGGAGAGGCGATGAATCTGCTTCCGTCCTGCAGCGTGGACGCGGTGATCACGAATCCGCCCTACGGCCTGCCCGGCGCCTCGCTGGCCAGTCCTGTTCCGGAGCGGAACATCGCCCGGAATCAGGACCCGGAAACGCTGCATCGCTTCTTTCTTTCCGCCTTCCGGATCCTGAAGGGCAAAGGGCGGCTTTCCCTCGTGTATCCGGCAGCGCAGATGCTGCATATCATGGATGAACTGCGGAAATGCCATCTGGAGCCGAAACGGTTCCGGCTCGTTTATCCCCGGGCAGGGCAGCCGGCCAACCTGGTGCTGATCGACGCGGCCAAGGATTCCAGGCCGATGCTGCATCCCATGCCCCCGCTGATTGTATACAATGAGCAAAATGAGTTGACAAACGAACTCAAGTCTGTTTATCATATAAAAGAGACTTTGGTCTGAACAGACCGGATTCATGGAGGGCTGCATTGGAAACGGTTTATGATCTGGCGGTGATCGGGGGCGGTGCATCCGGCATGGCGGCCGCAGTCATGGCGGCCGGCAGGGGGCGTCACGTGATCCTGCTGGAAAAGTCCGCCGCGGTCGGCCGCAAGATCATGGCTTCCGGCAACGGGCGATGCAATCTGATGAATACCGGTCCTCTCCGCTACCGGGGAGAAAGCGCCTTTGCGCAGGCGGTGATCTCCCGTTGCGGTCCGGAGCGGCAGAAGGCGTTCTGGCACCGGCTGGGGCTGATTGTGAGCGAGGAGACGGAGGGGCGCGTGTACCCATGCACCTTTCAGTCTTCTTCCGTTGTCGACGCGCTGAAGATGGGACTGAAGCAATCCGGCGCGGAGGTGCGGACCGGTGCGGAAGTGCTCTCCTGTACGCTTTCGGACCATCAGTTCCGCATCCGTCTTTCGGACGGGAGCATCTTCAGCCGCCGTCTGCTGATCGCATCCGGCAGTCCCGCCGGCAAAAACCTCGGCGGGACGGATATCGGTCCGGTCATCCTCCGCTCCTTTGGCCACAGGACGGTTCCCTTTGAGCCTTCGCTGACCCCGGTGCGGACCGATCGGGTCAGCATTTCCGGTCTGGCCGGGATCCGGGTCCGCTGCTCCATCGCGCTGATGGATGCTTCGGGCAATGCCATAGCCCGGGAAAAGGGCGAGGCGCTGTTCACGGAGGATGGCGTCAGCGGCATCTGCGCGATGCAGCTGTCCCGTTTTGTGGACGGTAGCGGGCAATGGATTGAGATCGATCCGGTCGGGCGCCTGTTTCCCGAGGAGGATGCGCTGTACCGGGAGCTTCAATCCCGGCAGGACGCTTTTTCGGCGCTGGATCCCACTGCGCTGCTCAACGGCCTGATGCTGCCCCGGCTGTCCTATGCGGTGCTGAAGCAGGCCGGCATTCCCCTGCGCGGGGAAAGGGCCGGGGACCTGGATGATGCGCAGATCCGCTCCATCGTCCGGACGGCTTTTCACTACCGGCTGAAAGTGATGGGAAAGCGGGGAATCAGCGATGCGCAGGTGGCTGCCGGCGGCGCGCTGTGCAGCGAATTCAGCCCGGAAAGCATGGAATCCCGGATTGTTCCCGGGCTCTATGCCGCCGGAGAAACGCTGAATGTGGACGGGGACTGCGGCGGTTTCAATCTGATGTTCGCCTTCGCCTCCGGCATTCTGGCGGGAGAGCATATATAAATACGCGGAAGGATACAGTTCACCATGATCAAGGGAGACAGGAAAAGGGAAGAAATCATCCGGACGGCTGAAACGCTTTTCTGCCGCCAGGGATACGAAAAGACGGGAATCCAGGAGATCATCGATCTTCTGCATACCAGCAAGGGAAGCTTTTATCATCATTTTGCCAGCAAGGAGATGCTGCTCGAGGAGATCTGCCGGCGGCGCGTACAGGATCAGGCAGCGATCGTTCTCGGCCGCATGAGCGAGCAGGGGCCGGCCTCGTTCAATCTGAACGTGCTGTTTTCCGGCATGATGCCGCTGACGGGGGAAAAGCTGACCTTTCTGCTGATGCTGCTGCCGGTATTCAATCTGCCGGAGGGAAGAAACATCCGTTCCGGATACTGCGAGTCCCTGACGGCTGCCTTTCATCCCCTGATCACCGATCAGCTGATCTCGGGGACGATCTCCGGAGAGTGCTACTGTCCGGACGCTGAAAGAACGGGAAGACTCTGCTGCCTGCTGCTCAACGATCTGTGGTGCCGGCTGTGCAGCATGCTGATTTCTGCGCTGGAGGACAAGCGGGAGCCGGACACGGGTGACATGCTCGCGGAAACGGATATCTGCCGCAATGCGCTGGAAAAGATCATCTCTGCGCCGTTCGGATCCCTGGAGCTGATCAATCTGACGGAACTCAAGCAGATGATCGGACAGATCAGGCTGCATTGGAATTGAAGGAGGTAACAATATGATGCAGGGTAACACACCGACGCCCCACAACAGCGCTCTGGCGGGCGAGTTTGCCAAGACGGTTCTGATGCCGGGCGATCCGCTGCGGGCCAAATTCCTGGCGGATACCTATCTGGAGAACGCAAAGCTGGTCAACAACGTGCGCGGCATTCAGGGATACACCGGCACATACAGGGGGAAGCCCGTATCCGTGATGGCCAGCGGCATGGGCTGCCCGTCGATCGGCATCTATTCCTACGAACTGTTCAACTTCTACGATGTGGACAACATCATCCGGATCGGCAGCGCCGGCGCGCTGTCCCCGAAGCTGAAGCTGCGGGACGTGGTGATGGGTATCAGCGCCTATACGGATTCCGGATATGTCAAGGCGTTCAATTTCAACGGAAATGTCGCCGCCTGCTGCAGCTACGAGCTGCTGCACAAGGCCATGGTCGCGGCGAAGGAGCTGGGCGTGACCGCCTATGCCGGCCCGGTATTCAGCTCCGACGTATTCTATTCCCCCGTCAACGTCGGCGAGCAGCTGCGGAAGATGGGCGTTCTGGCCGTAGAAATGGAAGCGGCCGCGCTGTATATCAACGCGGCCATGGCCGGGAAGAATGCGCTCGCCATCTGCACGATTTCCGATATCCCGGGCACCACCGAGGAAACAGATCCCCAGGAGCGCCAGGAAGGCTTCACGAAAATGATGGAGATTGCGCTTTCCCTGATTTAATTCAATCCGAACCGATTTCCCAGGGGTCGAAGGTTTCATCCTTCGGCTCCGTTTTGATTTTGCGCCCTGTGACCTGGCCGAGCGTGTCCATCACCCTGTCCAGATCCCCCGAGCGGACGGCCAGCGTAAAGGTCACGGAGGAGCCGAAGGCCGGCTCCTGAATCTGCACCGGAAGGCTCCGGGCCGCATGGGTCAGCGGATCCCAGACGGAATAGGGAACATCGCAAAGCACATGTGCCGTCCGCTCCATCCGCACCACCCGGGCGGCCTCCAGCGCGTCCTTGCAGCCCTGGGTATAGGCACGGACCAGCCCGCCGGTGCCCAGGAGCGTTCCGCCGAAGTAACGGACCACCACCACGCACACATTGACGACCTGACCGGCTCTGAGCACGTTCATGATCGGGAGACCCGCGGTGCCGCCGGGCTCCCCGTCATCGCTGTAGCGCATGATGCCGTTGTTGGCTCCGATGACATAGGCGTAGCAGTGGTGCGTCGCATCCCGGTACATTTCCCGGATCCGGCGCAAAAAGGACAGCGCCTCCTCCTCCGTTTCGCACGGGGCAGCCCATCCGATGAAGCGGCTCTTCTGAACCACCGATTCGCCGGACGCTTCACGGCGAACCGTAATATACGCATCCATGATCAGCGGACGACCACGCGGCAGAAACCCTTTTTGCCCTTTTTCAGCATGGCGCCGTCCCCGCCGATATCGGCGGCGGTGATGACCGCGGAGGGATCCGTCACCTTCTGGTCGTTGAGCGAAACAGCGTTCTGCTCAATCTGCTTCCGGGCGTCGCTCTGGCTCTTGCACAGGCCTGCGCGGACCAGCAGCGTGGAGACGCGGGCATCCGCCTGCATCTCGTCGGAGGTGATCTCCAGCGTCGGCACATTTTCCGCCGATGCGCCGCCGGCGAACAGCGCCGCTGCGGCATCCGCCGCCTTGCGGGCTTCCTCCTCGCCGTGCACCAGCTTCGTGACCTCAAAGGCCAGAACCTTCTTGGCCTCGTTGATTTCCGCGCCCTCGAGCGCGCCGAGGCGGCGCACCTCGTCCATGGGCAGGAAGGTCAGCAGCGCCAGGCACTTTTCCACATCCTTGTCGTCCACATTCCGCCAGTACTGATAGAACTGGTAGGGTGTGGTCTTCTTCGGATCCAGCCAGAGGGCGCCGGCTTCCGTCTTGCCCATCTTGCGGCCGTCATGGGTCAAAAGCAGCTGGAAGGTACAGGCGAAGGCCTTTTCATTGTCCAGCCGGCGAACCAGATCCGCGCCGCCGAGCATATTGCTCCACTGATCGTTGCCGCCCATCTCCAGCCGGCATCCGTACCGGTGGAACAGCTCCAGGAAGTCGTAGCTCTGCATCAGCATGTAGGTGAATTCCAGGAAGCTGAGGCCGTTTTCCGTCGCCATGCGGGCCTTGTAGCATTCGGCGGTCAGCATCTTGTTGACGGAGAACTGGGAACCGATATCCCGCATAAAGTCGATAAAGTTCAGATGGCGGAGCCAGTCGCCGTTATTGACGATCAGCGCGCGGTCATCGCTGAAATCCAGGAAGCGGGACATCTGCTTTTTGATGCATTCCACATTGTGGTCAATGGTTTCAACGGTCATCATCTTGCGCATGTCCGTCTTTCCGGAGGGATCGCCGATCATGGCGGTGCCGCCGCCCATCAGGGCGATCGGCTTGTGCCCCGCCTTCTGCATGTGCGCCATGGCCATGATCGGGATGTAGTGACCGATATGCAGGCTGTCCGCCGTGGGATCGAAGCCGACGTAGAACGTGGTCGGATTCTTCAGCTGCTCGTAGAGCTCGTCCTCAAAAGTCATCTGCGCGATAAAGCCGCGTTCCTTCAGAATGTCCAGTATATGTTCCATGGTTGTAAGCCCCCTGTTATTTGATTTTGCTGCCGATAATCTCCCGGAGAATGCTCATGCCTTCGACAATCTGCTCCTCCGTGCTGTTGGAAAAGTTCAGCCGGATCGTATTCAAATGGCCGCCGTCCACGCAGAAGTGGGTGCCGGGCACATAGGCGACCTTCCGGGCGATGGCTTCCTGAAGCATGTCCACCGCATTGATGCCCTCCGGCAGCTCCGCCCAGATGAACAGGCCGCCTTCGGGCCTGGTATATCGGACGTCCCCCGGGAAGCGGGAGAGCTGATCCTGCATCAGCTTCATCTTTTTTCCGTATCCTTCGCAGATCCGGCGGATATGATCCGGCAGCAGGTTCTGCCGCAGATACTGATCCACGATCGCCTGGTTCAGGTTGGCCGTATGCACATCGGTGCTCTGTTTGCCGACGGTGCACTTGCGGACGATGTCCGCATCCCCGGCGATAAAGCCGACCCGGAGGCCGGGGGAGATGATCTTGCTGAAGCTGCCGAGGAACATGACGTGACCACTGCGGTCAAAGGACTTGATGGCCGGCAGGGGATCGCCCTCGTACCGCAGGTCGCGGTAGGGATCATCCTCGGCGACGATCATGCCGTACTGCTCCGCCAGCTCCGCAACCTTTTTCCGCCGCTCCAGGGGCAGCGTCTTCCCGGTCGGGTTCTGGAACGTGGGAATGATATAGAGCATCTTGGGATGATACCGGCGGATCTTTTCCTCCAGGTCGTCCGTCAGAATGCCGAGCCCGTCGCTCTCCACCGGCACCAGGTTCGCCTGATAGAGCTTCATGCACTGCAGATTGCCGAGGAAGGACGGATTTTCCACCAGGATCGCATCGCCCGGATCAATCAGCGCCTTGCACAGAAGATCCATCGCCTGGGTTGACCCCGTCACGGGCAGAACCGCGGGAACCGGCGCACCGGCAATCTTTTCGACATAGGGCTTCAGGCTCTCCACAAAGGAGGGGTATCCCTCCGTCGCGCCATACTGCAGAATCTGCTTTCCATGATCGCGAAGCACCTGCACCGCCAGGGCGGAAACCGTTTCATCCGGCAGCGCATCCTGCGACGGATTGCCGCCCGCAAAGGAAATCATTCCCGGCTGGGCAATGACCTTGAAAATCTCCCGGATGGCGCTTCCCGAGACGTGATCAAAGCGATGCGCGAACTGAATGCGCGGATCTGTCATAAAGCATCAACTCTCCCTTCCATAACTGAAAATTATGTTCGATTCAGGGCGGATTGTCAAGAGGCTGTTCCGGATAAAAGGCTTGATTCTCCATGTAAAATCCTGTATAATTTCGTATGCCCTTTTCGGGTACAGGTTTTTGCGCGTTTCGCGCAAAGGGGGATAATCCATGGAATGCAAGATTAAGAATGACCTGGGAACGATTTTTATCTCCGAAGACGTCATGATGAAAATGGTCGGCTATTCCGCCCTCGAGTGCTACGGAATCGTCGCCATGTCAGGCAAGCGGGCCACGGACGGGATCGTTGAATGGCTGGGCCGTGAAAATCTTTCCAAGGGTGTGCAGATCCGCAACGTGGGCGACATGCTGGATGTGGACCTGTTCATTATCGTGGAATACGGGATTTCGATCTCCGAAGTCTGCAAGACCATAGTGGAAACAGTCCGATACAAGCTGGAGAGCATGACCGGCGTCAAGGTTCGCAAGGTCAATATTTCAGTTGAGGGGATCCGGGTTTGACCGCGGGGGATCAATACAGATAACGGAGGAAAATTCCTTTGATACAGTTTAAAACGATTGACGGATTGCTGCTGCGCGATATGGTCATGGCCGGCACCGCGCTGCTGGAGAAAAACCGCGAAGCGGTGGACGCGCTGAACGTTTTCCCCGTGCCTGACGGGGATACGGGAACGAATATGTCCCTGACGATGCAGAGCGCGACCCGCGAGGTCAACAGCCGCGAATATCTGCGGGCGGACGAGGCGGCCAATGCGCTGTCCAAAGGCGCGCTGAAGGGCGCTCGGGGAAATTCCGGCGTCATTACGAGCCAGCTGCTGCGCGGCTTCGCCAAGGCGCTCAGCGGCGTCGAAAAGATCACGCCGGTGCAGTTCGCCCAGGCGCTGACCAAGGGCGCCGAGATGGCATACAAGGCCGTGATGAAGCCCAAGGAGGGAACGATACTGACCGTTGCCCGCGTCATCGCCGAAGATGCGGTCAAGCAGGCCGAAAAAACTCCCGATGACTATGACAAGCTTTTCACCGTCATCCTCAGGACGGGGGAAGCCATCCTGAAAAAAACGCCTGACATGCTGCCTGCGCTCAAGCAGGCCGGCGTGGTGGACTCGGGTGGCCGCGGCCTGCTGCTGATCTATCAGGGCTATGCGGCGGTGCTCCGGGGCGAGGACATCAATCTGACCGAGACCGGCATGGAAAACGACTACGTCGCCGAGGAGGATGACGGGCACGACCTGAGCCGGGACCTGACATACGGATACTGCGTCAATTTCGTGCTGAGCCGTTTCAGGGACGACTGCGACGAGCATGATCTGGACTCCTTCCGCCGCCGGCTGAACCGGATCGGCGACCATGTGACCGTCACCGGCGACCTGCAGAAGGCCACGGTGCACGTGCATACGGACAATCCCGGTTCCGTGCTGGACTACGGGGCGGAGCTGGCGGAGCTTTTCGACATCCGGGTGGAGAACCTGATGGAAATGAAGCGCCAGTGGGAAGCGGAGCATCATCCCGCCGAGGAGGCAGCGGAGGATGAATCCGGCGACTCCGCAGCGGCCGAAGAATCTGCCCAGCCGGAAAAGAAATACGGTTTTGTGGCCGTTTCCCTGGGAGAAGGCTTCTCCCAGTTCTTCCGCGATCTGAACGTGGACGAGATCGTAGAGGGCGGGCAGACGATGAACCCCTCGGTCGATGATCTGCTCTGCGCCGTCCGCCGGGTGTCCGCCCAGTGCGTTTTCATCCTGCCGAACAACGGGAATGTCATCTTCGCCGCCAATCAGGCCGCGGAGCTGAGCAAGAAGGACGTCCGCGTGATTCCGACCAAGAACGTGGCCATGGGCATCGCCGCGGCCATCGCCTTCCAGGCCGACCTGGAACCGGATGAGAACGTCGCCCGGATGGACGAGGCTTCCCAGCACGTCAAGACCGGCATGGTCACCTACGCGATCCGCGACAGCGAATACAACGGCATCGAAATCAAGCAGGGGGACATCATCGGCCTGCACAACGGCCAGATCGAGTTCTCCGGCTCCTCGATCCCGGATGTCGTCCGGGAAATGATGAAGAGCATCGTAACGGATGAGGACGAGCTGATCACCGTGTACTACGGCGCTGACGTGAAGGAAGAGGACGCGAAGGCGCTGACGGAAGAGATCGAGCAGGAATACGATTTCTGCGATGTGGAATGCCATAACGGAGGCCAGCCACTGTATTATTACCTGATCTCGGTGGAGTGAGAATGGAGCTGACGGATCTGGAAGGGATCGGCCCGGCAAGGGCCGCGTCCCTGCGCGCAGTGGGGATTTCCTCATTGCGCGATTTGTTATATACGCTCCCGATTCGGTATGAGGATCACAGCACCGTCTTTCCGTGCGACTGGGCGGAGAGCGGGACGGTCATGGTTCGCGGCCAGTTCCGCGAAAGCCTGAAATCCGCCTGGATCCACGGATTGAACCGCGTGACCGGATATCTGACCGACGGGAAGGGCACGATGCCCGTCTGCTGGTTCAACGTTCCCTGGATCGCCAGGAATATTCACGCGGGGCAGACCGTGACGCTGTACGGGCGGCTGAATGTGCGGGACGGCCGCAGGACGCTGCAGAATCCCTCGCTGGTCACCGAGACCGGCTGGATTCCGGTATACCGAAGCATCAGGTCCTTTCCGGCCAAATCCTTCCGGAAGCTGATCGCCCTCGCGCTCGGGCAGGTGGATGACTGCTGCCCGGAAACGCTTCCCGAATCCTTCCGGCTCCGCCATCAGCTCTGTGAGCTGAATTTCGCCATCCGGCAGGCGCATTTTCCGTCGGATACGGACAATCTCCAGCGCGCACGGCGCCGGCTGAGCTTCGAAAACATGCTGATGTATCTGATTTACGTCTCCATGGCCGGCAGCCACCGGAAGGATGCGCACCCCTTCCGCCTGGAGGCGGGAGAGACGGACGCGTTCTGGCGGCATCTGCCTTTTCCGCCCACCGGTGCCCAGCGCCGGGTGCTGGAGGAGATCGCAGCCGACCTTGTCCGGGATTCCGCCATGGCGCGGCTGGTCCAGGGGGATGTCGGATGCGGCAAGACCGCCGTCGCTTTCGGAGCGATCCATCTGGCGCACCGCGCGGGCTTTCAGGCATCGATGATGGCGCCGACGGAGATCCTGGCCCGGCAGCATTACGAGAATGCCCGGGAAGTACTGGAACCCCTGGGAATCCGGTGTCATCTGCTGACCGGGAGCACGAAGGCCGCCGAGCGGCGGGAGATTCTCCGGGATCTGGCGGACGGGAGCTGCGACGCGGTGTTCGGCACCCATGCGCTGATTTCCGCCCCCGTCCGGTTCGCACGTCTTGGGCTGGTGATTACGGACGAGCAGCACCGCTTCGGCGTCGTGCAGCGCTCCAGCCTGCAGGAAAAGGGCGAGGGGCGCGACGGGAAGGCGCCCCACGTGCTGGTCATGTCCGCCACGCCGATTCCGCGGACGCTGGCGCTGATCCTCTACGGCGATCTGGATCTGTCGGTGATTGACGAGCTGCCCGCCGGAAGAAAGCCGGTGCGGACCCGGCTGGTGCCCGAAAACAAAAGGGGAGATATGTACCGCTTCCTCCGGGAGGAGGTCGCCCGGGGCCGGCAGGCCTATATCGTCTGTCCCCTGGTGGAGGAATCCGAATCTGCCGCGGATCTGCACAGCGCGAAGTCCGTATATGACCAGCTGCGCGGCGGGGAACTGAAGGGGCTGAAAGTGGGGCTTACCTGGGGCGAGCAGGCCCCCGCCGAAAAGGAAAAAACGCTCCGCGCCTTTCTCTCCGGGCAGACCCAGGTGCTGGTTTCCACCACGGTGATCGAGGTGGGCGTCAACAACCCGAACGCGACGATCATGATCGTCGAGAACGCGGAACGCTTCGGCCTCAGCCAGCTGCACCAGCTGCGGGGAAGGGTGGGCAGAGGCATCGCGGAAAGCTGGTGCTTTCTGCTTTCCGATCACTCCGATAAGCTGCAGATCCTGTGCGCAACAAACGACGGATTCCTCGTTTCCCGGAAGGATCTGGAGATGCGCGGCCCCGGCGATCTGACCGGGACGCGCCAGTCCGGCGAAGCGCTGGGCCCCATGATCGCGGGCGATATGCGCCTGCTGGACGAGGTGACCCGCGCGGTGCAGGCGCTGCACCGGGATCCCGGGCAGGCGGATGTACTGAATACGCTGGAAAAACAGGCCGCGGCGCTTTTTGAGCGGAGCGGTCTTGAAATGGCACTGAGCTGAAACGGGCGGATTTCCGCCGCGAACCTGACTGGATGGAAAGGAAGGAAAGAAAGATGCATCAGGATTGCTACATGAACCGGGAACTGAGCTGGCTGGCCTTTAACCGCCGCGTCCTGCTCAATGCCAGCGATGAGAACGTACCGCTGTGCGAGCGGCTGAATTTCTTTTCCATTTTCCAGTCCAATCTCGATGAATTCTTCATGGTCCGGATCGGCAGCCTGCACGATCAGAAAATGCTGGACGACGGATCGCGGGAAAACAAGACCGGCATGACGCCCTCCGGCCAGATCGACGCGGCGCTGGACACAATCCGGATGCTCTGCCGCGAGCGGGAGGATGTCTACAACACGCTTCTGCGGGATCTGGCAGCAGAGAACATCCACATCATCCGCTTCCGGGAGGCATCGAGCGAAGCGGAAGAGGGACTCCGGAAGATGTTTCAGGAGGATGTGCTGCCCTATATCTCCCACTATTCCGTCAGCCGCAAGGAGGAGTTTCCCTTCCTGAACAACCGGGCGATCTACGCGATTGCCACGCTCAGGAGCCATGACTCGAAGTTCCGGGTCGCGGTCATTCCCTGCGAGGGAACCGTCCTGCCCCGCCTGATCCCCGTGCCGGCCTCCGAGGGCAGCTTCATGCTGCTGGAGGAGCTGATCCTTCACTTCCTGCCGGATGTGTTCCCGGACGACGAGATCATTCAGAAGAGCCTGATCCGCGTCACGCGAAACGCGGATATCGATGCGGACGTGGCCTTTGACGAAGACCTGAGCTATCTGGATCATATGGAGGATGTCATCAAGCAGCGGAAGCGGCTGTGCCCCGTCCGGCTGGAGCTGAGCCGCACCATTGATGCCACAGGCATCTACCGGCTGTGCGAATTCCTGAACATCTCCGCCAACCAGGTGTTTGAATACCAGACCCCGCTGGACCTTTCCTTCATGTATCAGTTCATCGACATGCTCCGGGGCAAGCCCGCCCTGTTCTATCCGCCGCGGTCGCCCCGGAAGATTGAATCCGTCATGTCCTCCAGCGGCCAGAGCATGATGGCCATGATGCGGAAGCAGGACATTCTGCTGCATTATCCCTACGACAGCTTCAATCCTTTCCTGCGTCTCCTGCACGAGGCGGCCGCTGATCCGCAGGTCCGTTCCATCCGGATGACGCTGTACCGCGTCGCCCGGAACAGCCAGGTCGCCCAGGCGCTGGCGGAAGCGGCTGAAAACGGCAAGGATGTCAAGGTTTTCGTTGAGCTGAAGGCGCGCTTTGACGAGGAGAACAACATTGAATGGAGCCGGCGGCTCGAGGAAGCCGGATGCCACGTCAACTACGGCATCGAGCATATCAAGGTGCACAGCAAGCTCTGCCTGATCACCCGGATGGAGGAGGACGGGCAGGAGCGGATCTATACGCAGATCGGCACCGGCAATTACAATGAAAAAACAAGCCGGATCTATACGGATCTGAGCCTGTTTACCTATGACCAGCAGATCGGCGCGGACGGGATCAACGTCTTCGAGGCGCTGTTCCGCGAGGAAACGGTCGACAGTGCGGTCAAGCTGTTCGCCTCACCGAACTATATGGAGCAGCCGCTGGTCCGCCTGGTGGATGAAGAGATCCGCAAGGGCACGGAAGGCCGGATTCGTCTGAAGATGAACAGCCTGACCGACAAGGTGCTGATCGACAAGCTGATCGAGGCCAGCTGCGCCGGCGTGCGGATCGATATGGTGATCCGAGGCATCTGCTGCCTGCTGCCCGGCGTGAAGGGCAAGACGGAGAATATCCGCGTCATCAGCATCGTGGGGCGCTATCTGGAGCATTCCCGGATCTATCTGTTCGGCAGCGGAGAAGACACCCGGGCCTTCATCTCCAGCGCCGACTGGATGACCCGGAACATGACGCGCCGGGTGGAGATCGCATGCCCGGTCGAATTCCCGCCGCATGTGCGCATGCTCAACAGGATCATGGACACGCTGATGCGGGACACGGAGCAGAGCTGGAGCCTGGACGCCAGCGGCGACTATATCCGCAGGGGCCATGAAAACACCGTCGTGTGCAACGCGCAGGACGCGTTCCACGATCCGGCATTCATTCCGCTTCTTCCATAAACTCCACCAGAATACTGTTCTGAATATCCATTCCGCGGCGGCTCAGCCTCCAGAAATCACCTTTCCGGACGAGCAGGCCGCTTTTTTCCATTTTCGAAAACGTCTGCGGGAAGAAGGCCTCCGGATCCGCGCCGTGCAGGCTGCGGAACCGGCTCCGGTCCAGCCCTTCCGTCATCCGGAGCGACAGCATGACGGATTCAAAGCGCGCCTCCCGGCGGGAAATCCATTCCTTTTCCTGCCCCGCATCATGACCTGCGGACCGGACCATGGCCAGATATTCCTCCAGCGTGTCCGGATTGGTCGTGCGCAGGGAAAAGGAGGGTGCGGAATCGGGCAGGCGGAACATGGACGCGGCGGACACGCCGAGGCCGAGATACGGCGTCATGTCCCAGTAGCCGATATTGTGGCGGCACTGCTTTCCCGGCCGCGCAAAATTCGAAAGCTCGTACTGCGCAAGGCCCGCCCTTTCCAGCTCGCGGATCGCATCATCATACATCGCGCGCTCCGCCTCCGGCTCCGGCAGGGAGAGGCGGCCGGAGGTGAGATCCCGCTCCAGCGACGTCCCTTCCTCCGGGATCAGCCCATAGGCGCTGATATGATCCGGACGAAGGGAGAGGGCAGCGGACAGGGTCTCCCGCCAGTCCTCCCTCGTCTGCTCCGGGATGCCGAACATCAGATCGAGATTGATATTGCCGATGCCCGCCCGGCGGGCGAGCCGGACGGACTCCTCCACGGCGTCAAAGCGATGAATCCGCCCCAGGATTTCCAGCAGACGGCGCTGATACGCCTGCATGCCGAAGGAGATCCGGTTCACGCCGCAGGCGACCGCGGTTTCCAGCCACTCCTCCGTCACCGTGCCCGGGTTCGCTTCCACGGTGCACTCTGTCACCGCAGAAAGATCCAGCGAGGCCTGCATGCCGCTGAACAGGCGGCTGAGCAGGGCGGGCGGCAGCAGGGAAGGCGTTCCTCCGCCGATATAAACCGTAGAAAGCGGCTCGGACACATCGCTGCGTCCGGCCGCTTCCTGAATCAGGGCTTCAATATACGCTTCAAATGAATCCTCCCGGCCGGGAAAGGACGAAAAGGCACAGTACGCGCATTTTTTCCGGCAGAAAGGGATGTGAATGTACAGTTCCATTCCAGGGGCTCCTTCATGCGAATCGGTTCCAGAAGGGCTGGCATCGCCAGGTTGACCAGCTCCCGATGCTGTTCCAGCGCATAGCGGACGGTATATCCGGTTCCGCTGCCCGCCGCGCGCATATAGCAGACGCAGACGGACGCGTGATCGACCATCCAGCGGTTCCGCCTGAGCATGCATCCCGTGACATATTGGGGAGAGACGAGCACCCGTTCATCCGCCTCCGCCAGGATCCGGTTATATTCCTGCTGATCCTTCAGCCGCCAGCGCGCCGCCTGTTCCGGACAGGGAATGGCCAGGATCAGCCGCGCCTGAGGATGCGAGCGCCGGAAGGCGAGCACCGCCTCGGCGGCAAGGGTGTCGAAGCCCAGCGCGCCGCCGCAGATGAAAAAGCGGATTTCCCGGTGATCATACAGAAAACGGATGATCTTCTCCAGCCGCTCCCGGACGAGCGGCACCTGACCCGCTTCGACCGTGCGGTGGCCGGTAAAGCAGGCGCTGAATTCCATCTCCATCAGTCCATCTTCAGCACGGCAAGGAAAGCTTCGCTGGGCACCTGAACCGTTCCGAACTGCCGCATCCGCTTCTTGCCTTCCTTCTGTTTTTCCAGCAGCTTCTTCTTCCGGGTGATATCGCCGCCGTAGCACTTGGCCAGCACATCCTTGCGCATGGCCTTCACGGTCTCCCGGGCGATGACCTTTCCGCCGATGGCGGCCTGAATCGGGATTTCAAACATCTGGCGCGGAATGACCTCCCGCAGCTTCTCCGCGATGCCCCGGCCGCGGGCATAGGCCTTTTCCCGGTGCACGATGATGGAGAACGCGTCGCAGAGTTCCCCGTTGAGCAGGATGTCCAACTTGACCAGATCGCTCTCCCGGTAATCCTTCAGCTCATAGTCAAAGGAGGCATAGCCCCGGCTCCGGCTTTTGACCTGGTCAAAGAAGTCGAAGATGATCTCATTGAGCGGCATGTCATAGTTCAGCTTGACCCGGTTGCCTTCGTACTGCATGTCGATGAAGATGCCCCGCTTGTCCTGGCACAGCTCCATCAGCGTGCCGACGCTCTCCTGGGGCGTATAGATCGTCGCATGCACGAACGGCTCCTCCATGGAGGCGATCTCGCCGATGGGCGGAAGATTCGTCGGATTGTCGATCATCACTTCCGTACCGTTGGTTTTGATCACCCGGTAGATGACGCTGGGGGCGGTGGTCACCAGGTTCAGGTCAAACTCGCGCTCCAGCCGCGTCGTGATGATATCCATATGCAGAAGGCCAAGGAACCCGCAGCGGAAGCCGTATCCCAGGGCCACGGAGGTTTCCGGTTCAAAGGAGAGGGAAGCGTCATTCATCCGGAGCTTTTCGAGGGCATCCTTGAGCGCCGGATAATCCGCCCCGTCCGCCGGATAAATGCCGCAGTAAACCATGGGCGTCACATGCCGGTAGCCGGGCAGGGGAGATTCCGCCGGGCGCGCGGCGTCCGTAATCGTATCGCCGACCCGCGTATCCCGGACATCCTTGATCGAGGCCGCCACATATCCGACATCCCCGGCGGACAGCTCCGCACAGGCCTGATATCCCGGATTGAAATGGCCGACCTCCACCACGTCAAACTCACTGCCGGTGGCCATCAGCCGCATGCGCATGCCGGGCCGGATCGTTCCCTCCTTGACCCGGATAAAGCAGATCGCTCCGCGATAGTTGTCATAGAACGCATCGAAGATCAGCGCCTGAAGCGGCGCGGTGGCATCGCCCTCCGGCGCGGGAATCAGGCGGACGATCGCCTCGAGCACGTCCTCCACGTTCTCGCCCGTCTTGGCGGAGATGCAGGGCGCCTCCGAAGCGTCCAGCCCGATGACATCCTCGATTTCCCGCTTCACTTCCTCCGGATGGGCGGAAGGCAGATCGATCTTGTTGATCACCGGGATCGTCTCCAGGTTATGCTCCAGCGCCATATAGACGTTCGCCAGGGTCTGCGCCTCAATGCCCTGGGTGGCATCCACCACCAGCAGCGCGCCCTCGCAGGCGGCCAGCGCACGGCTGACCTCGTAGGTGAAGTCCACATGCCCGGGGGTGTCGATCAGGTTCAGCGTATACTCATGCCCGTCCCGCGCCGTATACTTCATATGCACGGCCTTGGACTTGATGGTGATGCCGCGCTCCCGCTCCAGCTCCATGCTGTCCAGAATCTGATCCACCATCTCCCGCTGCTCAAAGACGCCGGTCTTCTCCAGGATCCGGTCCGCCAACGTGCTCTTGCCGTGGTCGATATGCGCCACAATACAGAAATTGCGGATATCTTTCATATCGTTTGCCATGAAAATATCACCGCCTTATTGCTTCGGTTTCGAGCCGAGCCTGTTTTCCGTTCCGCTGATCAGCCGGCGAATGTTCGCATGATGCCGGATGATGCACAAAAGCGCCATCACGATCGTCCAGAGGATGACAAAGAGCGCGTTGGGCCCGTGATAGGTGAGGGAGATCAGAAGGGCACTGGCACACATGAAGAACATGCTGCCCACGGACACATAGCGGATCAGCGCGATCAGCGCCACGGCCAGCGCGATGCAGATCAGCGCCGGAACGGGGAAGCAGTACAGCATGACCGCGCCGGTGGTCGCCACCCCCTTGCCGCCTTTGAAGCCGAAGAAGCAGGGCCAGTTATGGCCCAGCACGGCGAAGAGCCCGGCCACGAGGCAGGAAAGATGATCCCCGGTCATCAGCTCCGCGATCAGGCAGGCCAGGATACCCTTCGCCACATCTCCGAAGAAGGTCATCAGGCCGTATTTCCAGCCCATGGAGCGCTGCACGTTGGTCGCGCCGGTGCTGCCGCTGCCGACGGTGTGCAGGTCCGGCCCGTGATAGAACCGGGAGATCAGGATGCCGGTGGATACGGAACCGATCAGATAGGCAATGATACAGGACAGAATGATCAGCAGCGGTTTTTCCGAATAGACGGACGGAAAGAACATGGCTTATTTTTCCTCCTTATTTTTCTCCCGCAGGATCAGCCGGATCGGCGTGCCTGTGAAATCGAAGGTCTTCCGCAGATAGTTTTCCAGATACCGCTCATAGGAAAACTGCATCAGCTTTTCGTCATTGACGAAGAGGATAAAGGTCGGCGGCTGGATGCCGCCCTGAGTCGCGTAATAAATCTTCAGGCGGCGCGTTCCGACCAGCGGCGGCTGCAGCTGGCCCGTCGCGTCGTTCAGCACATCGTTGAGCACACCGGTGGTGACCCGCTTCCGGGCCATCTCATACACCTGGCGGACCTGGCCGAGCACCGTATGCACCCGCTGGCCGGATTTGGCGGAAATGAAGAGCACCGGCGCATAGTCCATGAACTTGAGCGCTTCGAGCACTTCCATTTTATATTTTTCGAAGGTTCCGGTCTCCTTGTCCAGCAGATCCCATTTGTTCACGATGACGATGACCGCCCTGCCCTCGTCCCGGATCAGGCCCGCGATCTTCGTATCCTGCTCGGTGACCCCGTCCTCGGCGTTGATCAGCAGCAGCGCCACATCGCACCGGCGGATCGCGGCGATGGAGCGGAGCACGCTGTACCGTTCCAGCGTTTCCTCCTCGACGGCGCGCTTGCGGCGGATGCCCGCTGTGTCGATGATGTTATACACCGTTCCGTCCTCATCGGTATAGAGGGTGTCAATCGCGTCCCGCGTCGTCCCGGGAATATCGGACACCATGGTCCGGTTCTGGCCCAGGAGCCGGTTCGTCAGCGAGCTCTTGCCAACGTTCGGACGCCCAACGATCGCCAGCTGAATCGGCGGCGTTTCCTCCTCCGCCTCCGCGGGCAGATCCGGGAAGAAGGAAATGATCTGATCCAGCAGGTCGCCGAAGCCCAGCATGTTCACGCTGCTGATGCCGATCGGATCCCCGAGGCCCAGCTCATAGAACTCATACAGCTGATCGTTCAGTCCCATATAGTCGATCTTGTTCACGACGAGAAGCACCGGCTTATGCGTCCGCCGGAGCATGTTGGCCACGTCCCGGTCGTCATCGGTCAGCCCGTCCCGCGCGTCGGTAAAGAAGCAGATCACGTCCGCCAGGTCCATGGCGACCTCCGCCTGCGCGCGCATCTGGGAAAGCAGCTCATCCTCGCTCCGGGGATCGATGCCGCCGGTATCAATCAGCGTGAACACGCGGCCCAGCCACTCGACATCCGTATGCACCCGGTCCCGCGTGACGCCGGGAACGTCCTCGACAATGCTGATCCGTTTCCCGGATACCTTGTTGAAAAAAGTGGACTTGCCGACATTCGGCCGGCCAATGATCGCCACAAGCGGTTTTGTCATTCTTCCATATCCTCCGATTCACGAAGCGCGCGGATCAGCGCGTCCCCGGTATTGCCCACAACGGTGACCGGCCTGCCGATCTCCCGGCGCACTTCCTCCAGCGTCATATCGTCCAGAAAGCTGTCCGTATTCTCCCGCAGCATGGTCTCCGAGATCAGCACCCGGTCGAAATCATGCCCCTTCAGCGCGTCGCACAGGTCCCGGCCGACGATGAGCCCCGTGACCGTAATGCTTTCGCCGAAAAAGCGGTTGGGAACGGCGATGACCTCCACATGTGTCCCAGATGGCGCATAGCGGAGCGCCAGCTTCTCGATAAAATCCCGGGCGGAAACGCCGGTGGGAATGATCAGCCGCGTTTCCCGCTGCGGACGCGGAGCGGGTTCATCCTCCGATGCGTCTTCGCATTCCTGCTCCAGACGGCGCAGCATGCCCACGCCGTTCTCGATCTGTTCATAATCCTCGTATTCCGCATCCGCGGGCAGCTCCCGACCGGCCAGGCAGTAAAACTCGTCGGAGGGGAAGACGAAACGCGTTCCCAACGTCTTCAGGAACCGGCGCTGATACGCTTCCAGGGTGTCAATCACCCGGGACGCCAGCTCCGGCGTAACCGGCTGCATCGGGCAGAGGCCCTCCCTGAATCGGGTCATCCCGATGGGCACCACGGCCAGGGAGCGGGAGGCGGGGAACAGCGAGGCAAAATCCTCCACGGTCCGCTCCAGCACCTTCCCGTCATTCACGCCGGGGCACAGCACAATCTGGCCGTGAAACTCGATCCCGCTGTCCTTCAGGCGCGTGAGCCTTTCCATGATGTTTCCCGCGTTCGGATTCCGCAAAAGCCGAACGCGCACGTCCGGATCGGTAGCATGGACGGAGATGTACAGCGGGGAGGCGCGGCGGCGAAGCATGCGGTCAAACTCCGCATCGTCCACATTGGTCAGCGTGACGTAGTTGCCCATCATCAGGCTCAGCCGCCAGTCATCGTCCTTGACGTAAAGCGTTTCCCGCATGCCCCGGGGCATCTGGTCAATGAAGCAGAAGAGGCAATGATTCCGGCAGTGCCGCGGCTTCATGGACTGCGTCTCGTCCAGACACAGGCCCAGGGGTTCCCATTCCTTCTTGTGAATCAGGTAGCTTCTTTCCGCTCCGCCCTCATCCTTTACGCCGACCTCCAGGGAGCGAAGGGCCGTCAGCGCCTGATAGTCGATCTCATCCACGATCCTTTCCCCGTTGATCCATTCGAGAAAAAGACCCGGTGCAATCCCGGCCCTGTCCGCCGGGGAGGCGGGCGTAACCGTCAGAATCCGGATGCCCAACCGGGATCACCTCCTGACCCATAAATATCCATTTTTATTATCCGGGAATTGGCGCAGATTGTCAAGCCGCGCGCTGCATCTGTCATCGGTTTCCGTTGTTGTTTTTTTGCCCGGCGCATGGTATCATCTTATTCGTTCCGCGCGGAGAGCCTCGCGGAAGAATGGCAAGGGGTGTGGATCGTTTATGGCACAGGCAGGGGATCTGGGAATCGATCTGGGGACGTCCAATGTCGTCATATTCATGAAGGGGCGCGGCGTCATTTTCCGCGAGCCGGCGGTCGTCGCCGTGGAGCAGGAAAGCCGGAACATCATCGCCTTCGGCACGGATGCCTACCGGATGATCGGCCGCGCGCCATCCAATATCAGCATCGTGCGCCCGGTGGCCCAGGGCGAAATGCTGGATTTTGAGCTGACCAGCGCGATGCTGCGGCAGTATATCGTCAGCATCACCGGCAAGCATCTCTTTTTCCGTCCCCGGGCGATCATGTCCGTTCCGAGCGGGATCAAGGAAATGGAGATCCGCGCGCTGATCACCTCGATGTTTGACGCCGGGATCCGCAGAACGCAGATCCTTGAGCGCCCGGTTGCCGCCGCCCTCGGCGCGCAGCTGAACTTTCTGGGGCCCTACGGCTGCATGGTGGCGGACATGTCGGCCGGCGGCACGGATGTGGCCGTGCTGTGCAACGGAGCCGTCTCCGTGATCAGCTCCCTCCGCGTGGGAGGCGATCATTTTGACGATGCGATCATCCGGTATCTGCGCAAGAAATACAACCTGCTCGTCGGCGAAAGAACGGCGGAGCAGATCAAGATCACGCTGGGCGGCGCCGTGAGAAGGGACCCGCAGGTGGTCATGGATATCACGGGCCGCAACCTGGTCTCCGGGCTTCCCAAGACGATGTCGGTCCATTCCGATGAAATCTATGAGGCACTGGTGGACAATGTCAACGACCTGATCGAGGGCATTCAGGCGGTGATCGAAAAAACGCCGCCGCAGCTCGCGGCGGACATCTTTGAATCGGGGATCACGCTGACAGGCGGCGCCGCCGCGCTGTACGGCCTGGCCGAGGCCATCGGCGACGTCATTAAAGTCCCGTGCCGGGTTGCTCCGGATGCACGGGACTGCGTGGTCAACGGGTGTGGCCGGGTGCTGACCGAGCAGCCGGCACTCCGGCACCTGCTGAACCGGTTCTGATCAGAGCCGGTTTCTTTATTTTACTGTTTGACGCCTCCGGCTGTATCGATGCCCGCGGCGCCGACGAGCCCGAGCCGGGCGGCCGCTTCCTCGCGCATCTTGTATTTCAGCACCTTTCCGGCAGCGTTCATCGGGAAGGATTCCACAAACTCAATATACTGCGGCACCTTGTGACGGGCCATGTGGCTCCGGATATATTCGGTCATTTCCTCCGCGGTGACGGTTGCTCCCTGCTTCCGCACGATGCAGGCCATGACCGCCTCGCCGTAGCGGGCGTCCGGCACGCCGATCACCTGCACATCCGCCACATCCGGATGCGTATAGATAAACTCTTCGATCTCCTTCGGATAGATATTCTCACCGCCGCGGATGATCATATCCTTCAGCCTGCCGGTGATCAGATACGTTCCGTCCGGGTTCCTGCGGGCGAGGTCTCCGGAGTGGAGCCATCCGTCCGCGTCAATGGCCGCGCTGGTGGCCTCCGGCATCTTGTAGTATCCCTTCATGATATGATATCCGCGGGAGCAGAATTCGCCGTCCTGCCCGTCCGGCAGCTCCCTGCCGGTCTCCGGGTCAATCACCTTGCACTGGACATGGGGGAAGGCGTATCCGACCGTTTCCGTGCGCAGATTCAGGTCATCCGTCCAGGCGGACATGGTGCTTCCGGGGGAGGATTCGGTCTGCCCGTAGACGCTGACGATGCCGCGCATGTTCATCTCATCCGGCCGTGCGGCGCGCTTCATCAGCTCCGGCGGGCAGCCGGACCCGGCCATGATGCCGGTGCGCATATAGGAAAAATCCGTCTTCCGGTAATCCTCATGATTGAACATGGCGATGAACATCGTCGGCACGCCGTTGAAGCAGGTGATCCGCTCCTGTTGGATGCACGCCAGCGAATTCTTGGCGGAAAAGTAAGGCATCGGGCACAGGGTCGCGCCATGGGTCATGCACGCGGTCATCGACAGCACCATGCCGAAGCAGTGGAACATGGGCACCTGAATCATCATCCGGTCCGCGGTCGACAGGCCCATCCGGTCGCCGATGCACTTTCCGTCATTGACCACGTTGTAATGGGTCAGCATGACGCCCTTGGGGAATCCCGTCGTGCCGGAGGTGTACTGCATGTTGCACACATCGTCCGGGCGGACGCGGGAAGCCATGTCGCTGAGCGTTTCCATCGGCACGGAATCCGCGCGCTTCATCGCTTCCTCCAGCGTCAGGCATCCGCTCTGGCGGAAGCCGACGGTGATCACGTTCCGCAGGAACGGGAGGCGCTTGCAGTGCAGCGGTTCGCCGGCTTTGGCGGAAGCGATCTCCGGGCAGAGCTCGTTGATGATCTGCCGGTAATTGCTGTCCAGCGCGCTTTCAATCATGACGAGCGTATGCGTGTCACTCTGGCGCAGCAGATAGTCTGCCTCGTGAATCTTGTAGGCGGTATTGACAGTGACCAGCACCGCGCCGATCCGGGTGGATGCCCAGAAGGTCAGAAACCATGCCGGTACATTCGTCGCCCAAATGGCCACCTTGGTACCGGCGCGGACGCCCATGGAAATCAGCGCCCGGGCGAAACGGTCCACATCATTCCGGAATTCGGCATAGGTCCGGATATAGTCCAGCGTCGTGTACTTGAACGCGTATTGGTCCGGGAACTCCTCCACCATCCGGTCCAGCACCTGACCGAAGGTCGCGTCGATCAGCTCATCCTTTTTCCAGACGTATTTTCCGCTTCCGTCATGGTTGAAGTAGAGGGTTTTCTTCTTGCCCTTCGGATTGTCAAACCGGCTCATGTAGTTCAGGAAATGGCTGAAAATGATTTCCCGGTCCGGGATATCCTCCACCCACTCCGGCTTCCATTCCAGCGAGATGAAGCCGCTGTAGTCGATGGAATAGAGCGCGTTCATCATCTCCTGCACCGGGATGGTGCCTTCGCCGATCAGGTTATAGCTGCCGTCATCGTCCGAATCGCGCAGGTGCACATGGCGCACATAGCCGCCCAGATTCCGGATCGTCGCATCCGGGGATTCATGGCAGTCCCGGTAGGGATGATGCATGTCCCACAGCGCGGCCAGCTCATCCCGGGCATAATCGTCCATCAGGCTGCGAAGGCGGGCGGTATCCGCAAAGATGCCGACCGTCTTGATCAGCAGGCAGACGCCGGCCTTTGCGGCCGCATCCAGCAGACCGTCCAGCCGGGCGCGGATCAGCGCCTCATCATCCCGAAGGGCACAGACTGCCACATACGGAATCTTCATGCGATGGGCGACCGTCATCAGCTCCTGCAACGGGGAAAGATCCTCCTCCGGATCGCCCAGATCAATGCATGTATCGAGGCAAGGAATCGTCAGCCCCTTTTCGCGCAGCTCCCGGGCGGTTTCATTCTGCTTATACTGATGAAACGCGCCGCCCCGGCCGGTCAGGGAAGCAATCCGGGGCAGATTGTATACTTCGATTCCCTGAAATTTCAGCTCCTCGGCATCCCGGATCTGTTCCGCCCAGGGCAGATCCCGCCATCCGCGGGTGGAAAAGGAAAGCTTCATGCTTCTTCCTCCTCATAGACGATTTTATTCAGCGCGTTGATATACGCCATGATGCCGGCGCCGACGATGTCGGTCGAAATGCCGCGGCCGGAATAGAGCTTGCCTTCCGAGCGCAGCTTCACGATCGTTTCGCCCATCGCTTCCCGGCCCTCGGCAATCGACTGGATCTGGAAATCATCCAGGTCGAAATGCCTTCCCGTGGCCTGCTCTATGGAGTTGAAGGCGGAAGCGATGGAACCGTCCCCGGTGGAGATCCCTTCCAGCTCCTGGTCATGAAACTGCATTTTCAGATGCGCCATGGCACCGATTTCATTTCCGACGCTGATGACGTAATGCACGTTATGATAGGCTGGGGGCACCTGCATCGCCTCCGTGGCGATGATGGCATCCAGCTCCCGGAGCGAAACGGAACCCTTTCTTTCCGCCACCGCGGAGAAGCGTCCCCAGACCCGGTTCATATCCTCCTCCGACAGATCGTAGCCCAGGCGGGAGACAGCCTTCTGAATGCTTTCCCGGGAATCATGGGCACTGAGGGTCTCCCCGCTGTCTGTCTGGGATTTCTCGGCGGCGGGGAAGCGGCTCATTCCTTCGGTGCACAGCGCCTGAATCCGGGAGACGATATTGCGGATCTGCTCCGTGCCGACCCGGCACTGGATGCCGAAGGCACTGGCCTTCACATTCAGGATGCGGACGACATCGCTGAGCGAGATCGCGTCCGTCCGGAAGGCGGCAGCCTTCAGCTCGCGGACACCGCTTCGGACGGCGGCCACCGCGCAGGCGTCCGCCAGGCTCAGCTGGTTCGAGGCGAAATAGCCCAGCACCACGCCGGAAAGCTCGGGCACATCCGTCCGGAGGCCGCGGATGAAATCCGCCGTTTCCTCCGGCAGCATGGAGCCGGCCGTGTCGCAGACGGTCACGGTATTCGCGCCCGCCTTCACCGCAGCGGAGAGGATTTCCCGCAGGAATACGGGATCGCTCCGGGTCGCATCCTGGGCGATGAACTCCACGTCCTCCGTCCTTTCCCGGCAGAGCGATATCGTATCCGTAATCAGCTGAATCATCTTCTGCGCCTTGACGTGGTACAGATACTCCATCTGGACGGAGCTGACCGGCACGGACACCTGCAGCCGGGGACGGACGGCCTCCTTCAGGGCCTCCCACGTCAGCTGCACGCTTTCCGCGTTCAGGCTGACCGGAACGGCGATGGCCGCGCTGCGGACAGCGGAGGAAACCGACTTGATCAGCAGGCTGTCGATCTTCCGGTTTCTGATTTCATCCATTTCGATCAGGTCCGGATTCAGCCGGTCCACCAGCTTGCACAGCTCCAGCTTCTCCCGGAAGCTCAGCTCCGGAAATTCCTTCGTCTGCCGCAGCGTGCAGTCACAGATCCTGACCTGATTGTCCATACCCATTGCCAACACTCCTCCTTCATGAAAAAAACCTGAAGCATCATTGCCTCAGGGACGAAAACATATTCCGCGGTACCACCCTTTATTACTGCGGCGTTGGAACCGCAGTCTCTCTCGGACTCCAGCAAGTCCACAGCCGATTACGGGGCATCCGGATTCCATTACTGATGAGACCTTCCATCCCTGTTCACAGAATCAACTCAGGAATCAGCTCCATTCCCGGCATCGTACCGCCTCGCAGCATCCGACGGCTCTCTGAAACTAAGCCGGAAACCATATTTCCTTCATCGTCTTTCATATTCGATTGTCGGGATGGTACCATAAAGCAGGGGCGATGTCAATCATTGTGTTTTCCTTCCGGATGTTCTTTTCCTGTATCGCGATGCACGGAAAGAATGGGAATTGACAAAACAGGCAAAAAAGGTATCATTATATCAGTAAAAATCTGATTCTTTTGGGGAAGGGAAGTTACTGAATTTGACGGAAAACCGGGAATTGTCCCTGTCTTCGGACACGATGGACGCCTATGTATCCCTGTTTGGCCTGAATGATCAGAACATGGCCCTGGTGGAACAGGAATGCGGCGTTTCCGTTTCACTCAGAGACAGCAAGCTGATCATTCAGGGAGAGCCGGACCGGCTGGAGATCGCGGAGCAGTCCATCCGGCTGCTCCTGAACATGATCCACCGGAACGAATATGTGGACCGGGTCCGGATCCGGTATGTCATCTCCATGGTCCGGGAAGGCCGGGCGGACCAGATTGAGGAATCCCTCCGGAACGTGATCGCCATCACGCACCGGGGAAAACAGATCACATGCAAGACGATCGGTCAGCAGGAATACGTGCAGACCATCCGGAAAAACATGCTGACCTTTGCCGTCGGCCCCGCGGGCACCGGCAAGACATATCTGGCCATGGCGCTGGCCGTCATGGCGCTGAAAAACAAGGAAGCGGAGCGGATCATTCTGACCCGGCCTGCAGTCGAAGCCGGCGAGAAGCTGGGCTTTCTGCCCGGCGATCTGACCCAGAAGGTGGATCCTTACCTCCGCCCCCTCTATGACGCCATGTATGATTTCATGGGCGCGGATGCCTATACGCGCCTGCTGGAGCGGGGCATTGTGGAGGTGGCGCCGCTGGCCTACATGCGCGGGCGGACGCTGTCCGATGCATTCATTATTCTGGACGAGGCCCAGAACACGACCTCCGAACAAATGAAAATGTTCCTGACCCGGATGGGTTTTCATTCCCGCGTCATCGTGACCGGAGACATTACGCAGACGGATCTTCCCCCCGGAAAGAAGTCCGGGCTGGCCGAGGCCATCGAGCTCCTGCGGAATATTCCGGGGATCGGCATCGTCGAGATGACGGGGAAGGATATCGTCCGGCACGAGCTGGTTCAGCGCATTGTGGAAGCATACGAGAACAAGACACGGCGGGAGCAGGGAACGGAGTCCGTGAGCCCCGGCTGAGGGAAAGGAATGGGAAAAATGGCTGCAGTCAAAAAGAAATCCGGCGAAGCGTCCGTCGAAAAGAAAACCTTTCGCAGGCTGCTGGACTGGCTGAAATCCTCCTCCAGCAAATGCGCACTGCTGTATTTGCTGGCCGGAGTCATCATTCTGCTCATATTCTTTTCCGTATGTGCGCCGAAGAAATACAATCTGACCGCCGGATCCATCGCCCATGACACCATCACCGCCCCCAAGGATGTGGTGGACGAAATATCCACGCAGGAGAAGCGAAACGCGGCGGCGGCCCTGGTGGAGCCCACCTACCATTTTCAGCCGGGCGTCAAGGAGGAAGTGCTGAATCTGCTCAATGCGTCCTTCAGCGAGCTGAGAACGATCCAGCAGTACGGGCTGACGCTCCGGAATTCAGGATCCAAGCGCATCGTCAACAACACCTTCTCCGAGGATGAGATCGACTATGCCATCAGCCTGATGGAGGACATCTCCCTGAACCGGACTCAGATCGTTACGCTGCTGCGGGTGGATACCGATGTTTTCGATGACATGGTGAGCACCGTGTCCACAGCGGTGGAAAACTCGCTGAACACCACAATCCGGGAAGGGCAGGTTTCGCAGTCGATCCAGACGATTCTGCAGATCGTCGGATACAAGGTGGATATCTCCCTGACGCAGAACATTCTGCCCGGCGTCCTGCGCTCCTGCGTCAAGCCCAATATGATCATCGATCAGACGGCGACGGATGAAGCCCGCCAGAAGGCCATGGATTCGGTGGAGCCCGTGATCTGCCTGCAGGGGCAGAACATCATCCGCGAAGGCGACGTGATCACGGACGGGCAGATCGCCATGCTCCGGACGCTCGGCCTGCTCAACGACGAAAGCTACGATTACTCCGTCTACGGCGGTTCGGCCATCGCGGTGGCGCTGGCCATGGGCGTGCTGCTCATGCTGCTGAAGATGCTGGATCCCGGCGTCCTGAGCAGCATCCGGAAAACGGCCGTCATCCTGCTGGTGCTGATCATCTGCGTGATCATCGCCGCGGCGACCCATCTGCTCCCAAGCCTCTATTTCATGCCGCTGGCTCTGGGAACGATCCTGACCACCGTTCTGATCGGCCACCGCAGCGGAATCAGCATCATGGCATCGCTGGCGATCCTGTATGCCTCGCTGACGTCCGGCAACAGCTCCTCCACCTTCTATGACGTGGTGCTGTTCATGACGCTGACGCTGACGGAAGGCACCGTTTCCATCTGGTTCCTGAAGGATCATCCCCAGCGCGTACGCGTACTGGTCGCCGGGATTCTTTCCGCGCTGGTCTCCATCCTGACCATCATCGGCATCAAACTCCTGACCTCCGCGGAAACGCTGCAGATTCTTTCCACCGGCGCCTGGTCCAGCGGCGGCGGACTCCTGAGCGGCGCGCTGGCCGTTGCGCTGCAGCCGGTATTCGAAAACCTGTTCCGCCTGGCCACGCCCAGCAAGCTGCTGGAGCTGACGAACCCGAACCAGCCCCTGATGAAGCGGCTGATGATCGAGGCGCCGGGCACCTATCATCACTCCATCATCGTGGCCAATCTCGCGGAAGCCGCCGCCGACAAGATCGGCGCCAACTCCTATCTGGCCCGTGCCGGCGCATACTATCACGACATCGGCAAGCTGAAGCGCCCCGTATATTTCAAGGAGAACCAGAACGGCGTCAACCCGCATGAAAAGACGGATCCGTACGTGTCCGCCGCAATCCTCACCAGCCATACGATGGACGGCATGCTGCTGGCCGAAAAGCAGCGGATGCCGCAGGAGGTGCTCGACATCATCCTGCAGCATCACGGCGTGACCCCCGTCATGTATTTCTATCATAAGGCGCTGCAGATGTCCAACGGCCAGCATGTGGATATCAATCAGTTCCGATATGCAGGTCCCAAGCCGAACACGGTGGAAGCCGCGATCGTCATGATGGCGGACACGATCGAGGCCGCCGTCCGCTCCATGAAGGATCCGACGCCCAAGGCCATCGACCAGTTCATTGAGCGGCTGATCCGCGGCAAGCTCGAGGACGGGCAGCTGAGCGACAGCCCGATCTCCCTGCGCGATATCGATCAGATCTGCGACGCATTCTCAGGCATTCTCCGCGGCGTCTATCATGAGCGGATTGAATATCCGACCGTTCCGCCGCAGTACGCTCCCAGCGCCGCCGCAGCGGCTGCCGGTTCCGAGCCCGCCCCGGCCGGCGCGAAGCCCGGAGAGGCTGGAAAAAACGAGAAAGACGCGAATCCGCCGGCGGAGGCGGAAAAAGCCAAAGAGGAAATCGATAATGAAGCTTGAATGGATCATGGACGCGGAGCTGGAGGGGGAAGTGGTCGATGCCATGGCGCATGCGGCCCGGTTCTGCCTTCCGGCGGAAGGCGTGGATCTGGAATGCGCCGCCAGCGTGCGCCTGTGCGATGATGATACGATTGCCCGGATCAACGAATCCTGCCGCGGCATCTCCCGGTCGACGGACGTGCTTTCCTTTCCGTCCGTCCGCTATCCCCGGGGAAAAACGGCCGGCAGCTGCGCCTCCCGCCTCCGGCAGGAGTATGACGACGAGCTGGACGCCTGCTTTCTGGGCGATATCATTATTTCGGTGCCTCATCTGAAAGCGCAGGCAGCCGAGTACGGCCATTCCGCCCGGCGGGAGGGCGCGTATCTCCTGGTTCACGGTATCTGCCACCTGATGGGATACGATCATATGGAAGCGGAAGAACGCATGCGGATGCGGGCCATGGAGGAAAAGATCCTGGAGATGGCCGGCATCCGGAGAGAGGATACACAGATGGATCACCAGAGCGATGAATATTTGATTCAGCAGGCGAGGGAAGCCATGAAGATGAGCTATTCCCCTTACTCGCATTTCCCGGTCGGCGCCGCCGTGCGGACGGTGAGCGGGAAAATCTATACCGGATGCAATATCGAAAACCTGTCCTTCGGGCTGACGAACTGCGCGGAGCGGACGGCGATCTTCAAGGCCGTCAGCGAAGGGGAGAGACAGTTCGAAGCGATCGCGATCGCCGGGAACGAAACGCCCTGGCCCTGCGGCGCCTGCCGGCAGGTGATGCAGGAGTTTTCACCGGACATGCGCGTGATCGTGGTCTGGGGCGAACACCGGGAGGAGCGCTCGCTCAGGCAGCTTCTGCCGGACGCCTGTACCTTTGAGCTGAATGATCAGAAGGAGTAAAATGAATTTATGCCAAACGTGAAAGGATTTCATTCCGGTTTTGTCCCGATCGTCGGACTGCCGAATGTGGGCAAGTCCTCCCTGATGAACGCCATGATCGGTGAGAAGATCGCCATCGTGTCCCCCCGGCCGCAGACGACGCGGAACCGGATCATGGGCGTTGTGACGCATGAGAACGATCAGATCGTGTTCCTCGATACGCCGGGCATCCACAATCCGCGGACGAAGCTGGGCGAATACATGATGCAGTCCGTGCATAACGCCATGGACGGGATGGACTGCATTCTGATGATCGTGGACGTGTCGCACATCACGGAGAAGGACGTGGCAATCGCGACGGAAACCGCGGCCCGCAAGGTGCCGAAGATCCTCGCCCTCAACAAGATCGACCTGGTGCGGCCGGACAGGGTGCTCGAAGTCACCGCGCGCTTTTCCGACATGGGTTTTGACGAGATCATCCCCGTCAGCGCCCGCTCCGGCAGCGGTCTGGATGTGCTGGAGGCCAACCTGCAGAAATACCTGCCGGAGGGCCCGAAATACTTCCCGGAGGACATGGTCACCGATCAGCCGGAGCGGATCCTCTGTGCGGAAATCATTCGGGAAAAAGCGCTGAGGCACCTGCGCGATGAGGTGCCTCACGGAATCGGTGTGGAAATCCTCGGGATTGAAAAGATCCGGGAGGATCTGACCGAAATCAACGCCACGATCTACTGCGAGCGGGATGCGCACAAGCGGATCATCATCGGCAAGCAGGGAAGCATGCTGCAGGTGATCGGCTCCGAAGCGCGGGCAGATATCGAGCGGCTGCTGGATACCCACGTCAATCTGAAGCTGTGGGTCAAGATCCGGCCGGACTGGCGGAACAACATGTCCGACCTGAAAACCCTGGGATACGAGGACCGGTAATCCGGTCCTTTTCCATTTTAAAGCGGAAGCACCTGATAGATGCCGCACTTGAGATACTCCGTTTCCGGCGCGGCGGGGAGAATCGGATGATCCTTGCCCTGGGTGCGGAATTCCACCTGGCGCAGCACCACCCGCGCGTCCCGGGCCGCATCGGAAACCATTTTCCGGAACATCTCAGGCAGCACGTGCTGGCTGCAGGAGCAGGTGACGAGATACCCGCCCGGCTCCACCATCTTCATGGCCCGGAGATTGATCTCCTTATATCCGCGCAGCGCGCTGTCCACGGCCGCCCGGGTCTTGGTGAAGGCCGGCGGATCCAGGATGATCACATCATACTTTTCGCCCTTCCGGCTTTCCTCCGCCAGCAGATCGAAGGCATTCGCCTCCACAAAGCGGACGCGGTCCTCCAGGCCGTTCAGGCGCGCATTTTCCGTCGCGAATTCGCAGGCATAGCCGCTGATATCCACGCCGATCACTTCCCGGGCGCCGTAATGACCGGCATGCAGGGCAAAGGAACCGGTATGCGTGAAGCAGTCCAGCACCTTTTTTCCCCGGACAAAGGGCGCGATCGCCGCCCGGTTTTCCTTCTGATCAAGGAAAAACCCGGTTTTCTGGCCTTCCTTCACGTCGACCAGGAAGCGGATCCCGTTCTCCTTCATCTCCACACGGTCCGGCACGCTGCCATAAAGCAGGCCGGTGGTCATCTCCAGGCCCTCCAGCCGCCGGACGGGAACGTCATTTCTTTCCCAAACGCCCCGGGGATGAAGCTCCGCGACCAGCGCATCCACCACGTCCTGCTTGAAGCGTTCCATGCCCAGCGCCAGGCACTGGATCACGATCACGTCGCCGAACGCGTCCGCAATCATGGCCGGCAGCCGGTCGCTCTCCGCAAAGATCAGCCGGCAGCTTCCCAGATCCGCAAAAGCGCGGCGGTATTCAACCGCTTCATGCACGCGGCGGAAGATGAAATCCCGGTCGATCTCCTCGTCCTGCCAGCTCATCACGCGCAGGGCGATCTGGCTCATCGGATTGTAAAACGCCCGGGCCAGAAACCGGCCCCTGTCCGAGAAAACCGAAACGATGTCTCCCGGGGTGAATGAACCCTCCACCCGGGCGATATCGCTGCGGAAAATCCATGGATGCCTTGTATATACCCGTTTTTCCTTTCCGGGAAGCAGAATGGCCTTTGCGCTCATTGTTTCTTTTCCTCCGTTCCGGTTAAGTCGATCCGGTAGATCAGCCGGTCCTCCGTATGCCCGTTCTCCTGACCGTATGCGTCCCGCACCGTTTCCATCAATTCAAATCCCAGCTTGTCAAACACCCGCTGCATCCGCAGGTTTCGTCCCATCGTATCGCCCCATACGGTGCGCATGCCGAACCGTTCCCGGGCGATGGCCAGACCGATCCGGATGGCTTCCGTTCCGATGCCCCGGTTCTTGTATCCGTCGGACTGCAGAATGATGCCGAATTCGCAGGAGCCCTTTTCCGGATCCATCCGCTTGAGCTGAAAGGAGCCCACGGGCTGACCGTCCAGGAAGATTCCGTAGTGCGCGTAGCCCTTCTGAAATCCGCCATAGTTGTAGCGGTAGGAGGCGGAAATCTGCTCATAGCTGTAGCGGAAGGGCTGGGAAGTCATCAGCGGATCCGGCACATACCGTCGGAAGAAGGCATGATACTGTTCCTCGGTAAAAGGGGTGAGGGAGATCTCGGACATGTTTTCTTGACCTTTCTTTCCCCAGAGAGGTATAATATCCACCGCAACAGGGGAGGTTGGGAACCAATGGCACTGCATAAGGAATGCGTCCTTTATGACCGGGAATGCATCGGCTGCGGAGAATGCGACCGGTGCGATCTGGATCCGGACAAGATCTGCGACAACTGCATGAAGTGCATTCAGAGCGACGCGGATTTCCGCTCCGTGGCCATCGACCGGATCATGCTGGAGGCCGAGGCGGAAAAACCGTTTACAAACCGGAAGCGGAATAACAGATAAATCAACCGTCCGAGGATCTGAACTCCGGGTCGCCCGGCAGATGCACATGCTCCGCCGCCATTCTGCGGCGGGCATCCGTCATGTCCGCATAATGCTTCCGGGTTGTATCCACGGAGGTATGGCCCAGCACATCCGCGACCAGATAGATATCGCCCGTTTCCTGATACAGGTTGGTCGCATAGGTGCTGCGCAGCTTGTGCGGGCTGATCCGGGTCTTCAGCGGCGCGGCGACCGCCGCGTATTTTTTGACCAGGTTCTGCACCGCCCGCTGCGTGATCCTCCGGCGCTGCAGGCTCAGGAACAGCGCCTGCTCGCTGCCGGGCAGCGCTTCAATGTTCTTCCGCTCCTCCAGATATTCGCCCAGGGCATCCGCCACCTCCGGCGGAAAGTACAGCACAACCTGGTTGCCGCCCTTGCGAGTGACCAGCACCGCGTTGTTTTCCATGTCCAGATCGTCCAGGTTGATGCCGACGCATTCGCTGACGCGGATGCCGGTGCCCAGGAACAGCGAGAGCATGGCAAAATCCCGCCGGGAAGTCAGCTTCTGGTACTTCTGCTGGGAACGGGTCATCTGTTCGCCCGTCTGCGTCAGCGACAGAATGCGCTCCATCTCATCGCGGGAAAGCCGGATGATCGGCTTTTCATGCACCTTGGGCAGGGGAACGAGCTCCGTCACATTGGCGGGAATCCGCTGCTCCCGGAAAAGATAATCATAGAAGGACCGGATCGAGCAGAGCTTTCGCTTGATGGAAAGTTCGTGATTGACATACACTTTGTTCGGTACCGAATCATCCTCCGCATCCTTCAGGTAGTAGGTCAGGTATTCCGTATAGGCGGTGATATCGTTCCGGGTGAGGCGGGAAAGATCCTCGTCGGTAAAGAGCGTGACCGGCTTGTCCGCGAATGCGACGCGCTCAGCGTGCAGAAAATTGAAAAACGTCCTGAGATCCATTGCATAGGCCAGCCGGGTAAATGATCCGGCCGTCACTGCGATCGAGCGGAGAAAATCGCCGCAGGACTGAGGGAGCTCCTTGAGAATGGCGCGGATCTGCAGAATGCGTTTCGCGTCCATCTGTTCCTTATAGGTCTGAACCTTCTGATCCGGCATCGGTAACCAGTCCACCTTTGAAATGCGGATCCGGGGCCTGGAACGCCCTGTTCCGCTGAAATGGGCCCAACTATTCGTAAAACTGTGGTTTAGCGAATAGTTGAAACAAAATGATTATATCCCCCGAAGGGTCCCGCTGTCAACATGAAATCCCTGTTCCGTCGGAAAACGGACAGGGATTCCGTTTGTTGGTTCCGGGACGATCCCGGTTCAAATGGATGCAATCGGCTCACGATTCTTCCCTTTTCGGCTCCGCATCCGGATACAGCTGCCGGTACTCCTCGATGGCCGCCCGGGCCAGCTCGTCGCAGCGGTTGTTCTCCGGATGATCCGAATGCCCCTTGACCTTGATGAATTCCACGTGATGCTTTTTCGTCTGCGCCAGCAGAATGAACCAGAGGTCCTGATTCTCGACGGCTGTTCCGCTGCTGGTTTTCCAGCCCTTCTTCATCCAGCCGTCAATCCAGTGATCATTGAAGGCCTGGACCATATAATTGCTGTCGGAATAAAGCCTGACATCGCACGGCTCCTTCAGGGCGCCGAGAGCGCTGATGGCGGCGAACAGCTCCATACGGTTGTTGGTCGTCCCCGCCATATAGCCGCTGATTTCCTTCCGATGCGGGCCGAACTCCAGAATCGCGGCCCAGCCGCCCGGACCCGGATTGCCGCTGCACGCGCCATCCGTGTAGATGTTGACCTTCTTTCTGGCTTCTGACATATCGCGTATCCTCTTTACGATTTCGACATTTCCCGACTCTTCCTGGCGCATGCTTCCATAGCGTCCATGATCGCGGCACGGAAGCCCTTCCGCTCCAGCTCCTCCACCGCCTCGATCGTCGTTCCGCCCGGCGAACAGACGGCATCCTTCAGCGCTGCCGGATGCGTACCGGAGGACAGCACCATCAGCGCGCTTCCCAGCACGCTCTGCGCCGCCATCTCATAGGCATATACGCGGGGCAGCCCCTCCTTGACGCCGGCGTCCGCCATCGCTTCGATCATCATATAGACATACGCCGGGCTGCTGCCGCTGATGGCGACAACGCCGTCAAACAGCCGCTCCGGAAGGATTTTCGTCTTCCCGATGGAATCGAAGATGCCCTTGACAAAATCAAAGTCTTCCTTCGAGAAGGTTGATTCATCGCACAGGGCCGTCATTCCCTCGCCGACCAGCGCGGGGGTATTCGGCATCACGCGCATATAGGTGGCGCCGGTACCCTGCAGCGCGTCCGCCAGCATGCCCACCGTCCATCCGGCCGCAATGCTCAGCACCGCTTTTCCGCCGATGGCTCCCCGGATCTCGTCGAGCACTTCCTTCACATAGATCGGCTTGACCGCGATGATGATCAGGTCTGAATTCTCCGCCACCTCCCGGCAGTCCTGGGCGAGGCGGATTCCCGGGAGGTCCTCATCCAGCTCCCGCATTCTTTTCGGACTGACGTCAAAGGCGGTGATCCGGGAAGCGCGGATATATTCCGCTTCCACGATGCCGCGCAGGATCGCTGAGCCCATGTTTCCGGTTCCGATCATGCCAATCGTCTGAATCATGATGAAGTCCCTCCCTTTCAGATATTACAGGATATACTTCCGGATATCCATCGGTTTGTTCTCGCCCTTGAGGTGTGCATTGACATATGCGCCGTCGATCACGAGCTCGAACGGAGGCATGTTTTCATCTCCGGCATTGAAGGATACATCCTCCAGCAGCTGCTCAAAGATGGCATGCAGCCGTCTGGCGCCGATGTCCTCCGCGTTGTCATTGGCATTGCACGCCGCTTCGGCGATCGCGTCGATGGCGGAGTCCTCAAACTTCAGCAGCACCCGGTCCACTTCCAGCAGGGCGCGATACTGCTTTGTCAGCGCGTTCTCAGGGATCGTCAGGATCTGGCGGAAATCCTCCCGGGTCAGGCTTTTCAGCTGAACATGCACCGGGAATCGACCCTGCAGCTCCGGAATCAGGTCGGATACCTTGCTGACATGGAACGCACCGGCGGCGATAAACAGCATATAATCCGTCCGGACCGCGCCGTACTTGGTGTTGACGGTGCACCCCTCCACGATGGGCAGGATGTCCCGCTGCACGCCCTCCCGGCTGACATCCGGGCCGCCGTGCGAAGCGGAGGAACCGGCAATCTTGTCGATCTCGTCGATGAAAACAATGCCGTTCTGTTCCGTGCGGTTGATGGCTTCCTCCTGAACGGCGTCATTGTCGATCAGCTTGGCCGCTTCCTGATCCGTCAGAATCTTCCGGGCTTCCCTGACCTTCACGTGGCGCATCCGGGTTTTGCGGGGCATCATGTTGCCCATCATATCCCCCAGGCTGATGCTGCTTCCGCCGACTTCCAGCGTAGGCGCTTCCTCTTCCACCTCCAGCTCCAGCTCCACATCCTCGATCTCGCCGTGCAGAAGCTGCTGGCGGATTTCTTCCTTTTTGCGTGCCAGCGCCGTGGTCTCCTCCGCTGTCGGCTGCTGCTCCTTCTGCTTGCCCAGCAGAAAATCCAGCGGGTTGGATGCATTGTTCTTCTTCGGCGGATGCGCCAGCAGTTCGCTCAGCTGCTCTTCCGCCAGCACCTTCGCCCGGGGCAGCACTTTTTCCTCATGCTCCCTGCGCACAAGGCGCACCGCGTTCTCCGTCAGGTCACGGATGATGCTTTCCACATCCCTGCCGACATAGCCGACCTCGGTAAACTTGGTGGCCTCCACCTTGATGAACGGCGCATTGACCAGCCTGGCCAGGCGCCGGGCAATCTCCGTCTTGCCCACACCGGTCGGGCCGATCATCAGGATATTCTTCGGGATGATTTCGTCCCGCAGGGATTCCTCCACCCGGCTGCGGCGGTAACGGTTGCGCAGAGCGATGGCCACGGCCTTCTTGGCCTCGTCCTGTCCGACGATGAACCGGTCCAGTTCGTGGACGATCTGTCTGGGGGTCAAGGGCTGCTGATTCACGGTTTCGTCCGCCTCCTCAAAAATTACACCGTCTCCACGATGATATGATCATTGGTAAAAACGCAGATGCCCGCAGCGATTCTAAGCGCCTTCTCAGCGATCTCCGCTGCGCTCAGGTCCGTGTTCTGAACGAGCGCGCGGGCCGCTGCCAGGGCGTAGTTTCCGCCGGATCCGATTGCCGCGATACCCTCGTCCGGATCGATGACCTCCCCGGTGCCGCTGAGAATCAGCAGATGCTCCCGGTCGGCCACGATCATCATGGACTCCAGCTGGCGCATCACCTGGTCTCCCCGCCAGCTCTGGGCCAGCTCCACCGCCGCCTTTTCCAGGTTTCCGCCGCACTGCTGCAGCTTTTCCTCGAACTTTTCGCACAGCGTGAACGCATCCGCAACGCTGCCGGCAAAGCCGACGGCGACCTGCCCGTTGAACAGGCGGCGCACCTTGCGGGCGGACGTCTTGAAAATCGTATTTTCTCCCATGGTCACCTGCCCGTCCCCGGCGATGGCGATCACGCCATTCCGTTTGACGGCGCAGATGGTGGTACCTCTGAAAGGACTGCTCATAAGCTGTGTTCCTCCGTGATTATTGCAGACTCCGGATATATTCCAGCGCCCTGGCCGAAACGGCCTCGTAGCGGGCTTTCTTGTCGCGGATCTTCTTCTGTCCGGGAACGGCCGGGAGCGGATCGATGATCCCGAAGGTGCAGTTCATCGGCTGAAAATGCGTGTTCGGAGCGGATACATACCGCCCCATCGCGCCGAGCGCCGTGAACCCGGGCAAAGCCATCGGCGTCTTCCCTTCCAGCTGGTCCGCCAGCGAGCGTCCCGCCACCAGGCCGCTGCCCGCGCTCTCCACATAGCCCTCAACGCCGGTCATCTGTCCGGCGAAATAGCACATCGGGCGGCTGACCATCTCATACCTTTCGTTCAGAAAGCCCGGACTGCTCAAAAATGTATTCCGGTGCATCACGCCGTAGCGCGCGTATACCGCGTTCTCCAGGCCCGGAATCAGCCCGAAAACGCGCTTCTGCTCGCCGAATTTCAGCCGCGTCTGAAACCCGACGATATTATACATGGTTTCACCGGCATCGTCCTGGCGCAGCTGAACGACCGCGAAAGGCTCCTTCCCCGTCCGGGGATCCCGGAGACCGACCGGCTTCATCGGCCCGAAAGCGGGAACCATGTGTCCGCGGCGGGCCATGCTCTCGATCGGCATGCAGCCCTCAAAGACGCCGGATTCTTCAAAGCCGTGAATTTCCGCCGTTTCCGCGCCGAGCAGGGCTTCGATGAAACGGTCGTACTCCTCCCGGGTCATCGGGCAGTTCAGATAGTCATCGCCCCGGCCGTACCGGCTGAGACGGAACATCCGGCTTTCGTCCAGCGAATCCTTCATCACGATTGGCGCAGCCGCGTCATAGAAGTGCAGCGTGCCGATCCCCGGCAGGGATGCGATGGCATCCGCCAGCGCATCGCTGGTCAGCGGCCCTGTCGCCACGATGACCGGGCCCTCCGGAATCTCCGTGACTTCCCGCTCCTCGACCGTGATGCAGGGATGGGATCGCAGGCAATCGGTCACCCGGCGCGAAAAGCCTTCCCGGTCGACCGCCAGCGCATCCCCGGCGGGAACCCGGCTCTCATCCGCGCAGCGCATGATCAGCGAATCCATCAGGCGCATCTCCGCCTTGAGCAGACCGACGGCGCTGGACAGGCGGTCCCCCCGGAAGCTGTTGGAGCAGACCAGCTCCGCGAACTGATCCGAATGATGCGCAGGGGATTTCATCCGGGGCTTCATTTCCACCAGCGTGACCGGAATCCCGCGGCGCGCCAGCTGCCATGCCGCTTCACAGCCCGCCAGCCCGGCGCCGATCACCGTCGCCCTTCGGTCACTCATCCGTTTCCTCCTCCGGCACGGCCGCAACGGTCTTGTAGCGGCAGTTTTCGTTGGCGCACAGATGGAGGATTTCCCCCTTGCTGTTTCGCTTTTCAATCATATAGCTGCCGCACTGGGGGCATTTGTCGCTGACCGGCTTGTCCCAGCTGACAAAATCGCAGTCCGGATATCCTTCACATCCGTAGAATTTCCGGCTCTTGCGGCTGATCTTTTCCAGCAGGCGCCTGCCGCACTTCGGGCACGGCGCGTCGATATAGGTCAGGATCGGCTTGGTGTTCCGGCAGGCCGGGAAGTTCGGGCAGGCCAGGAACCGGCCGAACCGGCCCATCTTGTATACCATCATGGCGCCGCACTGGTCGCACGGCACATCGCTGACCTCGTCCTGCACCTCGACCTTTTCGATTTCCTTTTCAGCCACTGCCAGCGTTTTTTCAAACTTGGGATAGAACTCCCGGAGGATCTGCTTCCAGTCCGCGCTTCCCTCTTCCACCTGGTCCAGCTTGGATTCCATGTTGGCGGTGAACTCGGTATCCACGATTTCACTGAAGTATTTTTCCATCATTTCGGTCACCATCACCCCCAGCTCCGTCGGGTAAAGGCGCTTTTTTTCGCGGGAAACGTATCCCCGGGAAATGATGGTCGAAATGGTCGGCGCATAGGTGGAAGGCCGCCCGATTCCGTTCTCTTCCAGCATGCGGACCAGGCTGGCTTCCGTATACCGGCTCGGCGGCTGGGTAAAATGCTGATCGCTTGTCACGCTCGTCGCCCGGATCTTTTCTCCTTCCTTCAGCGCGGGAAGATTCATTTCCACGGAGGTCTCTGTTTCGTCCGTTCCCTCCTCATACAGCGCCGTAAAGCCGGAGAAGGTCTTGTGCTCTCCGTAGAACCGGAGGCCGACCCGCTTCCCGGTGATTTCCGCCGTCAGGGTCTGATAGGCTGCCGGCATCATCTGGCTGGCCACAAAGCGGTTGTAAATCAGCCGGTAGAGCATAAACTGCTCCCGCGTCAGCGATGCCTTGATCGATTCCGGCGTGCGGTTCACGTCCGTCGGGCGGATGGCTTCATGGGCATCCTGCGCGTTTTTCCGGCCCTTGTATTCGATCTTTTCTTCCGGCAGGAATTCCGGTCCGAACTTTCCGGGAATGAATTCCCGCAGCGCGGTCATGGCATCATCGCTGATGCGGACGCTGTCCGTACGGATATAGGTGACCAGACCCTGCGTTCCTTCGCCGGCCAGGTCCACACCTTCATACAGCTGCTGAACGATCTGCATCGTCCGCGCAGTCGTAAAATTCAGCTTGCGGCTGGCTTCCTGCTGCATGCTGGAGGTGGTGAACGGCGGAGCGGGCATCCGCCGCTTTTCCCGCGTCTTCAGCTCCGTGACGGTAAAGGCTTCCCTTTCGATCAGGGCACGGATCTCTTCTGCCTTCTGTTCGTTGCCGATCGGGCATTTTTCGCCGTCCAGCGTATGGAACCGGGCGGTGAACGTCTGGGCTTTCCTGCCGCCCTCCGCGGCGCAGGTAACATTGATATCCCAGTATTCCTCCGGAATAAAGGCATTGATTTCGTTTTCCCGGTCCACGACCATACGGGTCGCCACGCTCTGCACCCGCCCCGCGGACAGGCCTTTTTTGATCTTCGCCCACAGGAGCGGACTGATCTTGTATCCGACCAGCCGGTCCAGCGCACGCCGGGCCTGCTGCGCGTCAATCCGCCCCATATCCAGCTGGCGCGGATGCTTGATGGCCGCCTGAACGGCCTTCTTGGTCACCTCGTTGAACTCAATCCGGCAGGGCGCCTTGTCATCCACGCCCAGCACATGGAACAGATGCCAGCTGATCGCTTCCCCTTCGCGGTCCGGGTCTGTCGCGAAGTAAATCTGGGAAGCGCTCTTTGCTTCCTTCCGGATCCGGCTGAGAATATCGCCCCGGCCCCGGATCGTGATATATTTCAGTTCAAAATCATGATCCGGATCTATCCCCAGCTGACTCTTGGGTAGATCGCATACATGGCCCTGGGAGGCTTCCACCTTGTACCCCTTTCCCAGGTACCGGCTGATGGTTTTCGCCTTGGCCGGTGACTCCACGATGATCAGTTTCTGCTTGGCAGTTGGCATGTTCCGATTCCTCCGAATCCAGTAAGTTCTCTGTATCAGATTGTTCTTTCAGCTGATATATCTTGCCGGGCAGCGCTTCGATATACTGCCGGACCTGCAGGATGGTCAGCGCGCTCATCAGCTCCGACGGAGCCAGCCCGGTTGCCGACGTGAGCTGGTCAAAGCTCATTTTCCCGGGCTCCAGCGCTTCCGCAATCTTTCGTTCATTTCCGCCCAGATCCGTTATCTTCGGCCCGGCGCAATCGCTATTTTGCACTTGATCGTCCTGATTGTCAAGCCAATTCATATCCTCCAGAATATCCGCCGCCCGCGTAAAGAAGCGGGCGCCGTCCCGGATCAGCATGCGGTTGCCTTCAAAGGCCGGAGACATCGGATCGCCGGGATAGACGAAAAGCTCCTTCCCCTGCTGCAGCGCCTTGTCCACAGTCGTCATGCTGCCGCTCCGGATTCGGGCCTCAATCAGCGCCAGCGCGTCGCTCAGCCCGGAGATCACCCGGTTCCGGAACGGGAAATGATGCCCAAGCGGCTTTTCCCCCGGCGGATACTCCGTCATCAGCAGACCGCCCTTTTCCAGCACATTTCGCCGCAGCGTTCCGTGATCCGACGGATAGGTCTGGTCCAGCCCGCAGCCCATCACGGCGATGGTCGGGCTGGTACCGGAAAGGCATCCCTGATGCGCCGCAGCATCAATGCCGTAGGCAAACCCGCTGACGACCGCAATCCCGTTCCGGCTCAGATCTTCTGCGATCTGCCGGGCCGCCTTCAGCCCCAACAGGGACGCAGCCCGGCTGCCAAAGATCGCGATTTTCCGCCGTTTCAGGCAGGAAAGATCGCCCTGAAAGAACAGGATCGAGGCCGGATCCTGGATTTCACCGAGCACATCCGGAAACTCAGGATCCATAAAGGTCATGGCATGAATGCCGTGTGCGCCGATCAGCTCTTCCCATTTCCGGAAGGACTCCCTGCCGCAGCTTTTCTTCATCCGGAGCAGAAACCTTTCCGGGACGGTCTCGGACAGCAGCGGATCTCCCCGGCGCAGCGCCTCATATACTCCGGTTCCTTCCCCGAAGGTTTCCAGCAGGCGTCTGAGCGGCAGCATGTCTCCCGACTGCATCGCGGCCCAGGCCAGCCAGGCCAGATACACCATCTCATTCTGACTCTTTGCGATCATGTCCACCGATCATCTCCAGTACTTCTGATCCAGCTCCCGGTACTGAACCGCCTCGGCCACATGGGCGGAGGAAATCAGCTCTTCCCCGGCCATGTCAGCGATGGTTCTGGCCACCTTCAGAATTCTGTTATATCCGCGCATGCTCATATTCATCGCCTCCACCGCGGCATGAAGCAGCGAGGTCGCCTCACCGCTCAGCGGGCAGTAGCGACGGATCATGGCGGAACTCAGATGGGCATTGCTGTAGATGCCCGTGCCCCTGTAGCGTTCCTGCTGAAGCGCTCTGACCCGCGCGACCCGGGATGCGACCGCGGCGGAGGATTCCGCCGTGGCCGTCTGGCTGATCTCACTGACCGGCACGGAATCCACCTCGATCTGAATATCGATCCGGTCCAGAAGCGGGCCGGAAATCCGATCCAGGTAACGGCGGATCTCCTGCTGCGTACAGCGGCACTCCCTGCGGGAGCTGCCATAGAATCCGCACGGGCACGGATTCATGGACGCCACCAGCATGAATGAGGACTGATACTGTGCCTGATGGCGCACCCGGGATACGGTCACGATCCCGTCCTCCAGCGGCTGGCGGAGCGATTCCAGCGTATTGCGGGAAAACTCGGGCAGTTCATCCAGAAAAAGCACGCCGTTGTGCGCCGCGGACACTTCGCCGGGCATCGCATCCTGCCCCCCGCCGATCAGCGATGCCACCGAGGCGCTGTGATGGGGCGCGCAGAAAGGGCGGCTGACCATCAGGCCGCTTCCCCGGGGAAGCCTCCCGCTGATCGAATGAATCCGGGTGGTTTCCAGCGCTTCCTCAAAGGTCAGCGGCGGCAGGATGCCCGGCAGGCAGCGGGCGAGCATCGTCTTGCCGCTGCCCGGTACGCCGATCATCAGCATATTATGCCCGCCGGCGGCAGCAACCTCAAGCGCCCTGCGCGCTGCGGTCTGCCCCCGGATCTGTGCCATGTCCACCGCGCATGCGCCGGTCCGGACCAGGTCGCTGTAGGCGACCTGCGCCTGGGGTTCAATCGCGATGCTTCCCTCCATCCAGGCGATCACCTGTTTCAGATCTGTCACCGGATAGACATTCATGCCCTCAATGCACGCGGCCTCCAGGGCGTTCTCCGCCGGAAGGAGCACCTCGCGGATTCCGTTTTCCTTGGCACTGATCACCATGGGCAGGGCGCCGTTGATCGGCTGGATGCGTCCGTCCAGGCTCAGCTCCCCGAACATCGCAACGGCCTGGCAGTCGAAAAACGGTGCCGGATGCAGTTCACCGGTCGCGATCATGATTCCCACGGCGATCGGCAGATCAAAGGAAGGGCCCTCCTTCTTCATGTCCGCCGGGGCCAGATTGATGGTGATCCGCTTCGGGCGCATCTGTCGCCCACTGTTGATGATTGCGGCGTTGACCCGGTCACGGCTCTCGCGCACGGAGGTATCCGGGAGGCCGATGATCTCCATTCCCGGAATGCCGTTGACCGAAAACACCTCGACATGAACCGGAAAACCGTTCACGCCGCTGACGCCAAAGCTCAGGGTACTGGCCATCATTTCATCCAAGCGTTTTCACCTCCCGGAGCGTCCCGATCAGTACCAGATTCGCAGGATTTGTCTGCCCAGATCCATCCAGGCTGCGGAGGCCGGCATCCCGCTGGCGTATGGGAAGAGGATGATCAGCATCGCCAGCGCCAGCGCCACCGTGATCCAGCCGATGATCTGTGCCGTTTTCCGTCCTCTGCCTCCCCACCCGTCCAGACACAGGCAGACCGCGACAATCAGGAACGGAATGCTGGCAAAGTAATGGTAGATATAGGTTCCGCGCGGAACGAGCACCCAGGGCAGATACTGCGCCAGGAACCCGATAAAGAGGAAGACATAGCGTACCTGGAACCCGTCAGCGTTCAGATGCCAGCGGTCCGGAGAATCACCGGTCAGATACCGTCTTGTCATCAGCCACCGGAGAACGCACAGGAGCATGGCGCCCAGCCCTCCCCACCAGACCACGGGATTGCCAAAGCTGAAGATGCTGTGGTGCAGACCGGTGCCGGAGAGCGGATACTGATCCGAAGCGTAATACATCGGCTTTCCGATCACCGGCCACTCGTACCAGGGCGAATAGAAGGGATGATCCATACCGAGCCCGGGCGTTGAGTGATAATTCAGCATCCCGGTCTGGCTCTTCCATACCTCGGCAAGGAAATCCCAGAGGGAGCGGATCCGGTGATTGTAGGCCATGTACGGGATATAGCTAAGCAGATAGATCGCAAGCGGAACGGCAATAAAGAACAGGAGGCACCACAGGCAGACCGTCATCAGGCGCCGCAGCTCCGGATGATCGTTTCCCTTCGGATCCCGGACGTAAGGCATCAGCCGGCCTTTCTCCTCCTCGCTCAGATCGTCGGAATGCATCAGCCGGACCGCCATGGCATTCAGCCGGAGATGGCGGATCCCGTGGAAGACAAACAGCACGGCCAGCCCCATACCGGCATAGATCCCGATCCATTTGCTGGCGATGGAAAGCCCCATGAACAGACCGCTGAAGAACAGCGGCATGAGAATGTCCTTCATCCGGCTGCGCACCAGATCCGTCTGCATATACCGGAGCATGAAGAAGAACGCGTAGATGATGAACAGCACCGGGAAGCTGTCAATCGTGGCAATCTGCGTCTGCGTCAGATGCATGCAGTCCAGCGCCATCAGCAGGCAGGCTACGGATGCGAGCCATGTCTTTTTCGTCAGCTGCCGGACGATCAGGTACATGCCGGGCAGCATCAGGATGCCCGCCAGGGCGCCGGCAAAGCGCCAGCCGAACGGCGTCATGCCAAACAGCGCAATGCTCACGCTCATCAGCACCTTGCCCAGCGGCGGATGGCTGGTTTCATAAGGCGTAGTCCCGCGCAGGAATTCAAATCCCGTCCGGGCATGATAAATCTCATCAAAATAGCTGCTGTTCCACCAGGAAGGTTCCGCCTTCTCCGCAGGGGGGCCGAATATCACGGGCATGGCTTCCAGCGTATCCTGTTCGTCGAGCAGCATCGCCGGATCCGAGCAGAGCTCCGATTCAGGCGTCTCGCCGCTGCGCGACACGATCGTGGCCGGAATGATCTGCCCCTCCGGATCCCGGAAAAGCACTTCGTTCAGCGTCAGCCCCAGCTGACCGGCAGTCAGCCGGATATATCTTCCGCTGAAGGAAACGATATACCGGGGACCGGTGTAGTATTCCCTTTTTCCGTCCTCACCCTCCCGGCTCTGCGTCACATACTTCCATTTCCAGCATTGGCCCTGATCCATCTCGGCCATGGTTTCCTCGGACCAGAACGTCCCATCGTCGCTCTGGGCAAAGCTGAAATCATTCCGGCTCACCTGCGCAAAATACAGGATCTGAACATCGTCATATTGCTTCCCCAGATCGAAGACCACCTGCTCGTCAAAGCCGGAGGATGTCCATGCCCGCTGCGGCGCCTTCCCGGAGCCGAGCGTGCTCAGGCTGACGACGGAATACGCCGCCGTGATCGCCAGCAGGATCAGCGTATCCTTCCCCTTCCAGTGCAGGGAGCGGTCCGGCCGCCAGTCCAGCGGAGAATGCGCGCGCTCCACCCTGCGAACCGGCAGGAAGGAAGGAAGTGTTCCCATCGGAGCCGGCTTCCCGCCGGAGCAGAGGGCAAAGCCGATATATACCGCATACGCAGCGCCAAGGCAGTTCATGACGCTCAGCACGCAGGCCAGCGCCGTCGTATCCCGGTTCAGATGCCCCATGGAGGAGCCCAGGCGGATGCTGTTGTCCAGCACGATTCCCGCATTGATGAACAGCGTTGAGCTGAAGAGAATCAGCAGATACAGGATTCGCCGGTCCCGGCAGTACGCCCAGGCGGCACCCATCAGGAACAGTGCCGGGAACAGATAGCGTTCATGCATCTTGACGCCAAAGACGTACAGAAGCACGAACAGCAGCGCGCCGAGATACGGCAGGAAGCGGATTTCGCCGCTGCGCAGTGCCAGCGAAAGCACCACGACAAAGCTCAGCGCCATCGCGCCGGCTCCGGCAAAGGCCCAGGGGCAGGAAGCCACCGCGCAGTAAATGAACCAGGCGGTAAAGCCAAAGCCCAGCGAACCCTCCAGCCAGAAGAGCGGAAGGTTTTTCCGCCGGAGGAGCATATACGTGCCGTAGGCGACGGAGAGCAGCGCAAACAGCACCGGCACCGTCCAGTGGGCGGCCGTATCGACTCCGGACCAGTTTCCCCCCGCCAGATAATAAAGATTCGCAGTATTCAGCGTCGCGTACGGATAGGAGGAAAGCGTGGCTCCGTAGCGTTCAATCAGCCATCCGAAGGGCTGACGGATCCCGAAGGGCAGGATGCCGGCTGCCAGCGCGGCGAGCCCGATTAAAAGCCCGGCCAGAAGGCGTTTCCTCTCCTCCGGATGGCGGATCCAGCTGAGAATGATATATCCGAGCCCCAGGAAGCCCAGCATCAGGGCCTGAGGCTTGATCAGAACGCTGAGCGCATAGATGGGGATGGCGGCCTGCCATTTCTTCTCCACGGCGCATACGGCCACCATCGTCAGGAGCAGGCAGAGCACGCTGTCCATCTGGCCCCATGCGGCGCTGTTGAGGATGACGGCCGGATTCAGCGCCATGAAGGCGAGGACAGCGGTGATCCACAGCCGGTTTTTGTGCTCCCCGTCCCGCCGGAGCACGCGGTCCAGCATCCATACGGCCGTCAGATCGCACAGGGACGGAATCAGCCGGAAAATCACCCGCGTCCATCCCTCTCCGGCACCGACCAGCGATGAAAGCGCCGAGTTCAGCCCCAACACATAGAGGTAAAGCGGCGGATAATCGCAGAAGCTGGTCTTTGAATAGAACTCCGCCGGTCCCCACTGGGCCATGGTATGCCCCCAGCTGAGAAAGCAGTTGACATCCACCTGATACCCTTCGATCCGATAGCTGAGGAGCATCCGAAGTCCCAGCGCGAAAAGCAGAATCGGAAGCAGGGGGACGCCCCTGCGCCATACCGGCGCGTCGCCGGTTCTCTCTCCGTCCCGGAAAATACGAATCATCAGCAGAAAAGCCAGGGCCCATATGCAGCCGGTCACGAGAAGGAACGGCCAGGCGGGGCCCGCCGTATCTCCCTCCTCTTCCGCATCCCGGTCATCGGAGCCGGCGGAGGTATTCACCCGATACCACCGGTCGGCGATCACATCATCCGGAATCGTATCGGCTTTCTTCAGGGAGATCCCGTCAAAGGCCGCACGACCGGTGCTCTCGCCGCTGTATCCGCCCAGCCGGACAAACACGGTCAGATCATGCTGATCCGGCCCGGTCTCCCCGTAATACTCGATATACTGCCATGCGCCGTCCGTATCGAAGATTTCCTCGGAAAAGGCATATACATCCTCAATGCTCAGATTGGCACCGTGCCCCTCTTCCACGCCCTCCGCGCGGATCAACCCGCTGAGGCAGTACACCGTATCGGGCTCTACGCGCACCGACTGGGCAAACCGTGCATCGTTCAGCCCCAGATTGCGGATCTCCGCCACCGTTCCGCGTTCCGGATCCTCCTGCGTGGAAAAAAGGGTATATCCGGCCGCAGCATTATAGGCGTCCGTATACCAGGATTCCGGCATTCCGTCCGAATCCAGGCTTTCAAAGCTGCCGTTTGCGATCAGGTTTCCATCGCCGCTTTCACACGAAGAGAATGAAACGGCCATGATCAGCGCCAGAAAAACAATCCAGCACGCTGTAAGCCGTTTCATGAGAAAAGATATCATTGCTGCCTCTGTCCTTCCTTGATCAGCGGTAAAAGACACCGCCAGGCTGAAATGCGTTGGGAATGTAGGTAATTCTTCCCTGAAAGATCTCGATCACGTCAAAGCGGACAGGGAAGTTCAGCTGATGATGCGTCATCAGATAGACCGTAGCCGCCTGAGCGATTCTTTTCTGCTTGGCCGGAGTGACGGACATCAGCCCGGATCCCTCCACACCGCTTTTCCGGGTTTTCACCTCGGCAAACACGATCGTTTCCCCGTCGCGCAGAATCAGGTCGATCTCCCCATGCCGCGAGCGAAAGCGCCGCTCGAGACACTGCATGCCTTTTTCGTCGCAGAGATACGCTTCCGCCTCGCGTTCCCCGTTCACGCCGGTCTGATAAGTCTGTTTCATATGAAATTCCCGATAAAGCTCCGCCGATGAATGGGGCAGGGCCCATATTTTTTCAGCGCTGCAATATGCTCCTGCGTGCCATATCCCTTGTTCCGGGCAAATCCGTATTCGGGATACTGCGCATCGAGGTTGATCATCTGCCGGTCCCGCGTCACCTTCGCCACGATGCTGGCGGCTGCAATGCTGTAGGACTGCGCATCGCCGCGGATCAGCGGGATTTCGATGCCCTTCAGCCCGAGGCCGCGGACCGCGTCGATCAGGAACACATCCGCCGGTACGCTCTCCGCCGCCATCCGCATCGCCCTGCGCGTCGCCTCGAGGATGTTGATTTCGTCAATCCCCGCAGGATCCACCTGACCGATTCCCACATAAAGCGCGTGCGCCATGATCTCCTCATACACCTTCTCCCGGCGGGATTCGCTCAGCTTCTTGCTGTCATCCACCCAGATCAGCAGAGGTTCCTCCGGCATGACGACGCAGGCGGTGACCACATTCCCGGCCAGGGGACCCCGGCCGACTTCATCCATTCCGGCCACAACGATCCCGCCGGCGCGGTATCCGGCCTCAAAGGCCAGCAGCTGCTGCGCATGGGCCAGTCTGTCCTTCACTCCTGAGCCGCTCCTTTCATCGCGCCGGAGGCACCTGGTTTTTCCAGCGTGATTCTTCCCAGTTTTCCGGCGCGGAATTCATCGAGCACGACGCTGAAGCAGCGGTCGTAATCAAAACGGTTCCCGCGCAAAAGCCATCCCCGCCCGCGGCAGACCGCGTCCAGCAGGGGGACGCCCTCCAGTCCAAGCTCTTCCTCCGTCAGGTGAAACCGCGTCATGAGCATATCCGGACGGATGGTCTTCATCTCTTCCAGCAGGCTCAGCGTCAGCTCCCCCGTATCCACCACATCATCCCGCACGGAACCGATATAGCACAGCCTCCGGGCGGCAGCCTGATCATCCAGCCGGGGCCACAGCAGCCCGGGCGTATCCATAAGTTCCAGATAAGGCGTGATCTTCACCCACTGGCTGCTGCGGGTCACGCCGGGACGGTCCCCCGTTTTCACGATGCTCTGCCCGTGAAGCCGGTTGATCATGGTGCTCTTTCCCACGTTCGGCACGCCGATGATCATCGCGCGGATGGTCTTCCGGATTCCTTTGTCCAGGGCCTTCTCCACCAGCTCCCGGGTAACCCGCTCAATCATGGCCATCGTTTCCTTGCTGTTGAGCCGGGTGGCAGTGACAGCCATGACCTCCTCGCCGCGTCCCCTGAAAAAGCTGATCCAGGTGCGGTTCTCCTCCGGATCCGCCAGATCCGCCTTGTTCAAAAGCAGAATCCTGCGTTTCCCGGCCGTCATCCGCTTCAGCTCAGGATTGCGGCTCGAATACGGCAGACGGGCGTCGCACAGTTCGATCACCAGATCGATCTTTTTCAGCTGCTCCGAGAGCTGCCGCCGGGCTTTGGCCATGTGTCCCGGGTACCAGTTGATCTGCGGTTCCTGGATGCTCATCCGGGATTCAGTCCTTCCCTTTGAAAACTTTCCTTCATTATATGCTCATCCGGAAACATCCGTCAAGCGACATCGCAGGCAAAAGCGCGCGTCCATGATGCGTCAAAAAAAGCCGGGGAACCGTCTGTCGCGGTTCTCCCGGCACTTTCATCCCGGATTTCAGCCTCTGATTTCCTTTTCGAGATTCGACAGGTCAATGCCCTGGATGCCGGAGATCACATCCCACAGCTTCTTCAGCATCTGCACGACGCCGCCCCGGACATCGCTTTCCGCGTTCAGCGGAAGCACCGGATCATGCACGCTCAGGCGGAGCAGGAACCAGCCCGCGTCCTTTTCGCCGTCCATGTCAAAGCTGATCCGGACGCCTTCCCGGTTATCCGGCGCCAGATGCCACTCCGGATCCTGCCGGGCCTTCTCCAGCACGGTTTCAATCGCTTCCTGACCCCGGGCACGGAAATCTGCGTCCAGAATGTTCAGGCGGATCTCGGTACTCTCCACGGGATCCTTCAGATCCGCAATCAAGCTTCCCAATGTCCGGCCTTCCCGCTTCAGCTGCATGGCCTTGACGATCAGCACGGTCACCAGATACATGCCGTCATCGAGGAAATGATTTTCCTTCAGTGCCGCATGTCCGCTGGTCTCGATCGCCAGGGGGCACTCCTTCCCCTCGGCGTTGAGCCGGATCGCTTCATCGATCACGTTACGGTATCCGCGTTTGAACCGGTAATGCTCACCGCCTCTGGCCTCAATGAACGTCCTGAGCCCGGCGGATGTCACCGAGTCCGTCACGATCACCTGCCCCGGATGATCCTCCAGCAGAATCGCGCTGATCAGGGCGATCAGGCGGTTCCGGTTGATCTCCTTCCCGTCCGCGTCCGCCACGGCGGCCCGGTCGCAGTCCGTATCAAAGATCACGCCCAGGTCGGAGCCCGCCTTCAGCACCGCGCTCTGGAGCGCGTTGATGGCATCCCTGTTTTCCGGGTTCGGAATATGGTTCGGAAAATATCCGTCCGGATTCAGGAACTGGCTGCCGGACACGTCCGCTCCCAGGCTCTCCAGCAGATCCGCATAGAACCCGCCGGCGCCGTTTCCGGCATCCACCACCACGTGCAGCCCTGCCAGCGGTTTGTCGCTGTCCGTGCCGAGACCCGTGCGGATTCGGTCCGCAAGCTGCTGCTTGTATACCGGCAGGAAAGCTCTCTCTTCGATGGTCCCGGTTTCCGGACAATCCGAAGGCGTCAGCGTCTGTGCCTTCTTCAGCAGTTCTTCCACCTGCCTGCCTTCAAGGCCGCCTTCGCGGGTGAAGAACTTCAGGCCATTCTTGTTCCAGGGGTGATGGCTGGCCGTGATCATAATGGACCCGTCCGGCTCAAACCCCGGCGTAATGGTACACATATACATCGCGGGCGTGGAACACATGCCAAAGTCCATCACATGTGCGCCGGCGCGCATCACGCCCCCGGCGGTCGCCCGCAGCAGGTCCGGCCCGGTCACCCGGCTGTCCCGTCCGAGAGCGATGGTAATCCCATCCGCCTTTTTGCCTTTCCGCGCGGCAATCCACTCCACAAAAGCCATTCCCAGTGCGCAGGCAACTTCGCCTGTCAGATTTGTCCCTTCTCCGATGGCGGTTCCACGCACATCGGATCCGCTTTTCAAGCTCAACCAATCCATTTGCCGTATCCTCCATTATTGATTCAGGTCGTCACAGAAGCCTCTCAGCATCCGGTAGAGCGGCGCCATGGCCTGAAAATCCTTCAGAACTTCCTTCTCAATTCTTTTCGAGAAAACCATCCGGTAATCCGGTTCGGCCTTCCCGACATACAGCTCCTTCGTCCTGTACCAGCTTTCCAGCGGCCCGGGGATTTCCGGCGGGATCTCCATCCGCTTGAATACGCTGCCGCTGAGAAACAGGTTCCGGGACGGCAGATCCATATCGCGGATCAGCGCCAGGGTTCCGTCCGGGTTCGCGCGCATTCTTTTCCGGAAAAGATCCATGGCCTCCCTGTTCTCGCCCCAGAAGCCAAGCCCCCAGGCCAGCCGGTCAGGGCCGAGTTCGAAGAAGTAGAACAGCGATTTCTCCCGCGGTTCCGCCTGTCTTCTGAACAGGAACCAGAGATGATCCCGGTACGGGCTTTTATCGCGGGAGAAGCGGGTATCCCGATGGATATGCGAGAGGCATTTGAACGGCCGGATCTCCATTTCGGGATCGATCTTCAGCATGGCCGGCGCCATCTCCCGGATCATTTCATAGAAGGGGCTCTGGACCGTTTCGAGATACCTGTCGTGCTGGCTGTGAAAGAATTCCGTCGAATTATGGAACTTCAGATCCAGAAAAAACTGAATCGTCTCGTCTGTAAAACCGGTAAACATCGGAAAAACCTCCGGAATCCGTCATCAGTCCTTGAGCACGATGGGCTCCACACCGGTCATCTTCACGCTCAGCGGATCCGGCTGGCTCATGCCGACATAATAGGTGACCGCGGAGGCGGAGACCCGCTCGCCCTGCTCGTTGACTACCGTTCCGGTCAGCCGGTCCAGCTTCACCTGTACAGTACGCTTTTCGCCCGCGGGAACCTCCACCCGGGCAAATCCGCTCAGACGGGGATGTACCGGTGCAAACGGGCTGTCGCACGCTTCGTAGATCTGAATCACCGCATCGCCGTCCATGCTCCCCGTATTCCGCACGGTGACCCCGACAGAGCCGTTGTTCCGTTCCGCTCCCTCCAGCTTCCACGTCGTATAGCTCAGCCCGAAGCCAAACGGATACAGCGGGGTTCCGGTAAAGTAGCGGTATGTTCTGTTCTTCATGCTGTAGTCTTCAAAATCGGGCAGCTCATCCACGCTGCGATAGAACGTCAGCGGCAGATGGCCGCCGGGATTCTTCTCGCCAAAGAGCAACTCCGCCAGCGCAGTACCGCCTGCCTGACCGGGATACCAGGCAAAAATCTTGGCGTTTCCGCCCTCCACGTTCAGCGCGGAACCGGCTGCGATCACCGTGACCAGTTTCCGGGCGCTCTTCTGAAGCGTTTCCATCAGCCGGCGCTGGGATTCGGGAATCAGCAGGTCCTTCTTGTCCCCGCTGAAATACTCGTTCCCCGTATCCCCTTCTTCGCCCTCCAGGCCCGCATCCAGGCCCACGCAGGCGATCGTCACATCCGCCACTTCCGCATACATGGCTGCCTCGGCCAGCCGGTCATCCGCCTGGGCAAGGCCCGATGTCCGATCCTTGAACAGGTGGCATCCGAGGCTGTACAGCACCCGAATCCCGTGCTTTCCGCAGTATTCCCGGATGCCTTCCAGGAATGTCACATAGCGGCTGCTCGTTCCGTTATAGTTGCCTTCCAGCGCCATCACGCTGTCCGCGTTCGGACCGATCACCGCCACCGTCTTCACCTGCGCGGGATCCAGCGGCAGTACACCGTCGTTTTCCAGCAGCACCATGCTCTTTTCCGCCGCTTTCAGCGCCAGGGCCGCATGGGCATCCGTATCGTTGTCCGTCACCGGAATCCGGTCATACTCACAGTCATCCGCGAAGAGGCCGAGCAGGAAGCGGGTGGTAAACAGGCGCTCGCAGGCGGTGGTGATCATCTCTTCCGTGATCAGGCCTTCCTGAAGCGCTTCCAGAATATGCAGATACGTATTCCCGCAGTTCAGATCGCAGCCGTTTTTCATGGCCAGCGCCGCGCTTTCGGGAGCGGTGGCAGTCACCTTGTGGTTTTCATGGAAATCGCGGATCGCCCAGCAGTCGCTGACCACATGGCCCCGGAACCCCCATTTGTCGCGCAGGGTCTTCTTCAGAAGCGTTTCGCTGCCGCAGGCAGGCTCACCGTTTACCCGGTTATATGCCCCCATGACCGATTCGACTTCCGCCTCCTTCACCGTCGCTTCGAAGGCGGGCAGATAGGTTTCCGCCATGTCCCGGGGACTTGCCACGGCATCAAAATGATGCCGAAGCGCTTCCGGACCGGAATGGACAGCAAAGTGTTTGCTGCAGGCGGCAGTCTTCAGATACTTGCCGTCCCCCTGCAGCCCTTTGATGAAGCGGATGCCAAGCCGGCTGGTCAGATAGGGATCCTCCCCGTATGTTTCATGGCCGCGGCCCCATCTGGGATCCCGGAAAATGTTGATGTTCGGACTCCATACGGTCAGCCCCTTATAGATATCCCGATCCCCGTGGCGGCTCTGTCCGTTGTACTTGGCCCGGGCCTCCTGCGAAATCACGGAGGCAATTTCCTCCTGGAAGTCCTCATCAAACATGGCCGCCAGACCGATGGCCTGCGGAAAAACGGTAGCCGTTCCGGCACGGGCTACGCCGTGAAGCACCTCATTCCACCAGTTGTAGGCGGGAATATTCAGCCGCGGAATGGCCGGCGCATCGTATTTGAGCTGGGAAGCCTTTTCCTCCAGCGTCATCCGGGATACCAGCTCCCTTGCCAGGGACGCTGCTTCGGTTCTGTCTCTCATCTCTGTTTTCTCCTGTTCTGAATGAAGTCCTGTGAGTGAAAAAAATGTACATACCATTTATTAATTAAACGCCTGTATTCGGAAACCCTTCCGGAGCAGAAGAAAAAAGCTGCCGCATACAGCGACAGCTTTATCTGGCACAGATCAGACCCGCTTGACTTCCTTGATCTTCGCGGCCTTGCCCTGAAGTTCACGCAGATAGTAGAGCTTGGCGCGCCGCACCTTGCCATGACGAATCACTTCGACATGATCCACGCGCGGGGAATGGATCGGGAAAGTTCTTTCTACGCCAATACCGTAGGATACGCGGCGAACGGTAAACGTCTCACGGACGCCGCCGTTTCTCTTGGCGATGACGGTGCCTTCGAAAGCCTGCAGACGTTCACGGTTGCCTTCAACAACCTTGACCCATACGCGAACGGTGTCGCCCACATTGATCTGCGGAAGATCGCTGCGAATCTGCTTGGCTTCGATGGAACGGATAATTTCATTCATAATCAGTGCCTCCTTCCCTCTCAGACGTTCATGCCCCGGAAAGTGAACCGAACGGATCACCTGTGCAAACCGGGCAGAGGACCGCCCGCATAACGTTCAGATTTTATCATACACAATGCCAAAAAGCAAGAACTGTTTTTGTTTCAGATATCGATGAATTTTCTGAATTCTGTCATGATGCCGATCCCGTCCGGATAGTGGGCCGCAAACTGGGGCACAGCATGGGAGGGGAAGCTGTTTCCTTCAATAAAGGTCGGCCCCTTCTCCGTGATGGCCACGTCCCAGGCGATATAGCGCATCTCCGGCACTTTTTTCGCCGCTTCCAGGCACATGGCTTTCGCTTCTTCCCAGAAAGGAATCGTGAAGCCAATGATGCTCGTATTGGTGATCGGATGCTTGATGAACGTATTGCCCTGCTTGTCCGCCCCCACGGTCAGAAGCTTTCCGGAGGCCAGATCAATCCGGGCGGCCATTCCGCCGCAGTCCACGTTATCCATGACCTTGCCGTTGCCGATCCGCAGAAACGCGTAGACGATTCCCTGCTGTTTATCCCCCATCAGCGTGGTAATCCGGCATGTATTGACGGACGTGGGACAGAGGGACGCCATTTTGGGATGCTGAATGACCATCTCCTCGAGGATCCCGATTCCGTCATTCCGCAGGCGGTTCAGGAACTTTTCCGGGCCATCCTTCCAGTCTTCCGCCGTATATTTCCGGATTCCCTGGCCGCTGGAGCCTTCCAGCGGTTTGCCGATCAGCTGCGAATTGGATCGGCACAGGGAGAAGAGCGCTTCCGGATCCGTATCCGCCGAGATGGCTAGCCATCGGCGCGGGATCCATTCGCGGAACAGCGTATTGAATTCCGCCTTGTCGTCGAAACAGTGCCAGAACTCCTTCGGATTCATCCTGCGCACGATCTCATTGCTGATTCCGCGGGTAATCACCGTGCTGCGCTGCGCGTCCGTCAGCCGGTACATCTGGGCAATTTTGTAATCCACATATCCGGCATTGTACTTCACTGCGCATTTGAGCATATCGCACAAAAGCCACAGCCGGCCCTTTCCGCTGCGCTTTTTCAGCAGTCCCGTGGTGGCCCACATGGCTTTCCAGTCCATCTTGGTGACGCGGCTCCAGAAATACTCCAATCGGCTCATGACGGCAATCCTTTCATCGAACGGTTATTTCCCGGTCTGACTCAGACATTGAAGCGGAACAGGGTCACATCCCCGTCCTTCATGACATAGTCCTTTCCCTCGCTCCGGATCAGTCCCTTTTCCCGGCAGACGGCCATGCTGCCGTTCTCCACCAGCACATCGTAGGGAACGACCTCTGCCCGGATAAAGCCCTTTTCAAAGTCCGTGTGAATCTTTCCGGCCGCCTGGGGCGCTTTGGTCCCCCGGATAATGGTCCACGCGCGGCACTCATCCTCCCCGACCGTCAGGAATGAAATCAGTCCCAGGAGGCTGTAGCAGGCCTTGATCAGCCGGTCCAGGCCGCTCTGGCCGATCCCGAGCTCTTCGATAAATTCCGTTTTTTCATCCGGGCTCATCCGGGAGATTTCTTCTTCGATGGCAGCGGAGATGACGATCATTCCGGCATTTTCCGCCTGTGCGATTTCCCGCACGCGGTCCAGATGCCTGATTTCGTTTTCGGGCTTGCCCAGGTCATCCTCAGAGATATTCGCAGCATAAATCACGGGCTTGGTCGTCAGCAGGAACCAGCCGCTCATGATCTCCTTTTCCTCGTCATCCGCATCATACGTTCTCGCCGGTTTGCCGCTCTCCAGATGCGCGTACAGCCTGCCGGCCAGTTCCGCTTCCGCACCGGCCTTTTTGTCCCCGCCCCGGAAGCTCTTCTCCGCCTTTTCCTTTCTGCGCTGCACCGTATCCATATCCGCAAAGATCAGTTCCAGATTGATCGTTTCGATATCCCGGGCCGGATCCACCGAGCCGTCCACGTGGATGATATTCTCGTTCTCAAAGCAGCGGACGACATGAACGATGGCGTCCACCTCGCGGATGTGGCTCAGAAACTTGTTCCCGAGGCCTTCCCCGCGGCTTGCGCCCTTCACCAGGCCGGCGATATCCACAAATTCAATGGTGGTCGGCGTGACCTTTTTCGGATGATACATCTCCGCCAGCACGTTCAGCCGCTCATCCGGCACCATCACGACCCCCGTATTGGGTTCGATCGTACAGAAGGGATAGTTTTCCGCCTGAGCTCCCGCATTGGTGATCGCATTAAAAAGGGTGCTTTTCCCGACGTTCGGCAGCCCGACAACTCCCAGTTTCATCTTTCAGTTTCCGCTCCTTCCGTTCTCTTCGCATCAATCTGGTATTATATAGAAGCTGAACTTTGGCGTCAAGCTTTCCAAACGCCTCCCGTTATGATAAAATGAATGGAATGACGATTTCAGGGAGGAGCGATTTGGGATGACATTGCTGCAGGGAATTCTGCTTGGGCTGATTCAGGGGTTGGGGGAATTCCTGCCCATTTCATCCAGCGGCCATCTGCTGCTGACCCGGATTCTGATGGGCATTGAATCCGGTGCCCCGGAGGTTCAGTCCGCCATGAAGATGCTGGACATTCTTTTGCATGTCGGAACGCTGATCCCCGTTGCAGTCGTTTTCTGGAAGGACTGGAAGGAGATGATCCTGCATCCCGTCCGGAACAGGACGCTGCTCCTGCTGATCATCGCTTCCCTGCCGACGCTGGTGATCTACCTGCTGGCCAAAACGCTCTTCCCGGCTGTGGACGGGTTTTCTGTTTTTGACAGCGGATGGTTCCTGGGGTGTGCCTTCCTGATCACGGCCCTTTTCCTGATGCTCTGCGACCGGATGGCTTCCCGGAGGAAGAAGGCAGGTGCACAGCAGGTTGGCTTCTTGCACGCCGTCGTGATGGGCATCTTTCAGGGCATCGGCATGGTTCCCGGCATCTCCCGCAGCGGTTCCACCATCTTCGGCGGCGTTACTTCCGGACTGGACAAGGAAAAGGCGGCCCGCTTCTCATTCATGATGAGCGCGCCGGCCATTCTGGGTTCCCTTCTGATGGAAGGAAAAAGCGCACTGGAAGAAGGGCTGTTCAACTATATTGATCTGATTCCGACGCTCGCCGGCATCGCCGTCGCCTGCATATCGGGCTATCTGGCCATCCGCTGGATGCTGAAGCTGATCAACCGGATTTCGCTGAGCTGGTTCTCCCTGTATCTGGCCGTGATCGGCATCGTGTATCTCCTGCTTCAGCTCTCCGGCGCATCGTTTATTCCCCCGTTTGCCATCGGCTGACGCATCATGCGGGCGGGAACGGAAGCCGTGCCCTGTTCACCATATCCAGACTGTCATATGATTCGGAAAGGAGGAGAAAAATGCGCAGACTGCTTTGCCTGATGACCGTATTCTGCCTGCTGTTCTCCTCCGCTGCCCTGTCGGAGGAAACCGGCAACGATCCCATTCCGGAACCGACGCTGTCGCCGGATGCCGAAAAATACGATCCGGAGCATCCTGAAGACCTGATGCCGGATCAGCTGTACGCGCTTTCCGCGATCCTGATTGCCCAGGACACGGGGGAAGTGATCTTTGAAAAGAATGCGGACGAGATCCGTTATCCGGCATCCATCACCAAGATGATGACCGTTCTGCTGGGGATCCTGTTTGTGGACGATCTGAATCAGAAGGTGACCGTTTCCGATCTGGCCGTCGCGGTTCCGCCCGGATCGTCCACCATGCATCTGCTGGCCGGGGAAGAGATTCCGTTCATCGATGTTCTGTACGGAACGATGCTGCTTTCCGGCAATGACGGCGCCAACGTCATCGCGGAGGTCGTTTCCGGTTCAATTCCCCGCTTTGTGGACCTGATGAACGAAACGGCGGCCATGTTCGGCTGTGAAAGCACGCACTTCGTCAACGCACACGGTTACCACGATGATTATCACTATTCCACTGCCCGTGATCTGGCGCTGATTGCCCGCCAGGCCATGCAGAACGAAACCTTCCGCCAGATCGTCGGCACCACTTCCTATACGATCGCACGGACGAACATGCAGCGGGCGCGGACGATCAGCACCAAATCCTCCTACATGCTGCCCGGATCATCGGAGAACCCCAACAAGTATTATTATCAGTATGCCACCGGCATCAAAACGGGTTCCCATTCGCATTCCGGCTGGTGCTTTGCCGGCGCGGCGGAAAAAAACGATGTCCGTCTGATCTCCGTTGTGCTTTTTACGGGCAATCGCGCCCGATGGGCGGATACCATCAAACTGATGGATTACGGATTCAGCCAGTATGTCAGCGTGACCCCGCCGGAGCTGTACAGTATCAATCCCATCACGATCGAAACCAGCGGATACTCCACGTCTGACACGAATCGCGGACGGGTTCAGCTGATGTGCCAGTCCCCCGCGGACGGCAGCGCTTCTGAGGCCCGCATCGTCACCACTAAGGCGGAAGTTCAGCGCATGGCCAGCCATCTGACGGATACGATGCTGATTCAGTATACGCGTGATTTTGCTGCGCCGATCACCGCCGGAGAGCAGATGGGCACCATGACCTGGTTCCCGCAAAACGGAGATCCGGTGGTATACCAGCTGACGGCATCCCGCTCCGTCGCCCGACGGGAAAACGCGCCCAAAACGCTGGAAGAAATTGTCAACGAAACATATTCCGATCCCAATCCCCTGCCGCCGTTTTCATTCGAGCTGTTCATGATCTTTGCGTCTCCACTGCTCGTGATCGGCGCGGTGGCAGTTCTCCTCCGGCTGCTTTCCCGGCGGAGAAGGGCCTCCGGCATGAAGCCGCCCCGGCCTAAGAACCGCTACGTGAAATAAAACGGCTCTTCCGGATTTTGCTGTTCCTTTTTTTCTCTTAATGGGTTAAAATATAGTTGACAGAATGGAATTTCATACGATTGAAGGAGGATATCATTGATGAGTCAGATAATCATTCAGGAGGGGCGCGCTGTCCTGGGAATCGAGTTTGGATCCACCCGGATCAAAAGTGTTTTGATCGATCCGTCTTTTCATGTCATCGCCTCCGGAGCTCATGAATGGGAAAACAGCCTTCAGGACGGCATATGGACATACAGCGAAGACGATATCCGCTCCGGTCTTCAGGCCAGCTACGCGGATCTGAAGCGGGACGTGAAGGAAAAATACGGGATCGTTCCCGAATCGTTCCGGGCCATCGGCATCAGTGCCATGATGCACGGTTATCTTCCCTTTGATCAGAATATGCAGCTGCTGACTCCTTTCCGCACCTGGCGGAACACCATTACCGGCGAAGCGGCTGAAAAGCTGACCGGGCTGTTTTCCTTCAACATGCCGCAGAGATGGAGCCTGAGCCATCTGTATCAGGCGGTCCTCAATCAGGAAGCCCACGTGAAGGATATCCGCTTCCTGACCACGCTGGCCGGCTGGGTGCACTATCTGCTCAGCGGCGAAAAGGTACTGGGCATCGGCGATGCCAGCGGAATTATGCCGGTGGACAGTGATTCGCTCGATTATGATGCCGGGATGGTGGCGCAGTTTGACCAGCTCGTCGCTTCCCACCGCTATCCCTGGAAGCTGAAGGATATTCTTCCGAAGGTTCTGTGCGCCGGTGACGATGCCGGAAAGCTGACCGCGGAAGGCGCGCTGCTGCTGGATCCGGCGGGAGATCTGAAGCCCGGTGCCGCCCTGTGCCCGCCGGAGGGGGACGCGGGTACCGGCATGGTCGCCACCAACAGCGTCCGCGAAAGAACCGGCAATGTCAGCGCGGGAACCTCCATTTTCAGCATGATCGTGCTGGAAAAGCCGCTGGCACATGTACATCCGGAGATCGACATCGTCACGACGCCCACCGGAAAACAGGTCGCGATGGTGCACTGCAATTCCTGCACCTCGGATATCAACGCCTGGGTGGATCTTTTCCGCGAATTTGCTTCCCTGATGGGCTTTGAGACGGACCGCGGTCAGGTTTATACGGAACTGTTCCGCAAGGCCATGGAAGGGGAAAAGGATGGCGGCGGTCTCGTCAGCTTCAACTATTATGCGGGCGAACCGGTGACCGGATTCCAGGAAGGCCGCCCGATGCTGATCCGTCTTCCGGATGCAAAGATGAATATCGCCAATTTCATGCGCGTCCAGATCTATGCCAGCATGGAAACCCTGAAGGCCGGCATGGAAATCCTGAGCAGCGAAAAAGTAGCCATTGACCGGGTCTACGGACATGGCGGCCTTTTCAAGACCAGGGGCGTCGCCCAGAATCTGCTGGCCGCTGCCATTCATGCCCCGGTCACCGTCATGGAAACCGCCGGAGAAGGCGGAGCCTGGGGCATTGCCGTGCTGGCTGACTTCTGTGCACAGGATTCCGGGCTTTCCCTGGAGGACTATCTGGAGCAGAAGGTGTTCGCCGGAATGAATCAGCTGACGGTTTCGCCGGATCCGGAGGACGAGGCGGGTTATAACCGTTACATGGAGCGCTTCTGCGCCTGCATTCCTGCCCAGCACGCTGCAGTGGACGGCCTGAAGTAATGGCCGCTCCCCGCCGCGTGAAGGCCGTCGTCTTTGATCTGGATGATACGCTTCTGCACGATGACCTGTCCATCTCTCCCTTTACGGTGCAGACGATGCTTGAGGCGCAGCGTTCCGGCATGCATGTCATAGCCGCCAGCGGACGCGCACAGATGAGTATGAAACCGTTCGTGGATCGGCTCGGCAGCCTTTCCGTCTATATCGCCTGCAACGGAGCGGAAATCCGTAGCGCGGAAAATGACGAGCTGATTCATGGGGAGTTCTTTTCCGCTCAGACCGCCCGGGAGATTGCCTCTTTTGGCGCGGAGCATCACGTGTATGCCCAGACATATGACGGCAGTCACTTTTACTATAATGAACACTCCGAATACGCGGAGCGATACGCTGCCGCTTCCGTGCTGACCGGTGTATATGTCGGTGATCTGCGGACGTTTATCCGGGAGGAACGAAACAAAATCCTGATGATGGCCGATGAAAGGAAGATCGCCGACATGCTGCAGGAAGCCCGGGCCCGTTTTCGGGGCAGGGTTTCCGTCACATGCTCGAAGCCGTATTTTCTCGAATTCAATCCGCTCCGGGCGACCAAGGGGATCGCGCTTGAGTATGCCGCTTCCCTGCTGGGTTTCTCCCTTGCGGAAACCATCGCCTTCGGCGACAGCCTGAACGATCTTCCCATGCTCGAAACGGCCGGATGGTCGGTGGCTGTATCCAATGCCAGGAGGGAAGTCCGGGAGCAATGCGATGATGTCTGCGGCACCAACGGAGAGGACGGCGTTGCACATTATCTTTCTGAACGCGTCCTGAACAGGAGGGAACGCATATGATCAGCGCAAAGGAATTTCAGGAAGCGCTTCATCTGGAATGCCTGGTTGAGCCATCCTGTGAGCAGTGGGATATCCGTTCCCCGGAGCTGAACCGGCCGGGAATGCAGTTCTGCGGCTTCTATGAATACTTCGCCTTCGAACGTCCGCAGGTCATCGGCAAGGTTGAAATGACATACCTGGAGAGGCGAAGTGCAGAGGAGCGCAAGGCAATCCTGGAAAAATTCTTTTCCTTCCGGATTCCCTGCCTGATCATCTGCCGCAATATGGAGCCGCCGCCCGAACTGGAATCGATCGCGCGTGCGCACCATGTCTGTGTGTTTCGCAGCGCGTCCGTCACCGCCAAATTCACCGCCAATGCGATCATGTACCTGAACCGGTGTCTCGCACCGCATCTGACACGGCATGGCGTGCTGCTGGATGTGTACGGAGTCGGCATTCTGCTGACCGGGAAAAGCGGCGTTGGGAAAAGCGAAGCCGCACTGGAGCTGATCAAGCGCGGTCACCAGCTGGTGGCCGATGACGTGGTCGATATCTGCCGGATCACCGACAGCCGGCTGATCGGAACCTGCCCGGAACGGATCCGGCATCTGATGGAGATCCGCGGAATCGGCGTGATCGATATCCGTGCCATGTACGGAATCGGCGCGGTGGCCTTCAGCAAAACGATTGACCTGATGATCGAGCTGGAAGCATGGGATGAAACGCGCAGCTATGACCGGATCGGCATCGGGGAAGACAGCACCGAAATCCTCGGTGTCAAAATTCCCCGGCAGACCATTCCCATTAAACCGGGGAGAAATCTGGCCATCATCGTTGAGGTCGCAGCAAGAAATCTGAGCCTCAGGCAACTGGGATACAGTGCCGTGCGGGAGCTGAATTCCGCATTTCAACAATAATTCGGGAGGATTCAATCATGTACAGAGTGGGTATTGACGTCGGCGGAACGGGTATCAAGGTCGGTATTCTGAATGAAGCACATCAGCTGGTCACGGAGGGGTCCATCCCCACGGTCATCTCGGACGCCTTTGAAAGCCAGGTGGCACGAATCGTGCAGTGCATCAGGGAAACCGCCTCCGGGGCCGGAATCGGCGAACATGAAATCGAATCCGTCGGCGTAGGCATTCCCGGCATCGCCAACGATGAAGGCGTCGTCATCAAGTGCACCAATATGGGCTGGAATCATGTGCCGTTTTCTGCAACCTTCCGCCGTCTTTGGGATGTCCCGGTCAGGATTGACAACGATGCCAATGTAGCCGCCCTGGCGGAGAGCGTCTCCGGCGTCAGCGCCGGAACCTCCTCCAGCGTTTTCATCACGGTCGGCACTGGCATCGGAAGCGGCATCATCATCAACGGAAAGATCTGGAAAGGATTTCACGGCATCGGCGGTGAACTGGGGCACGTGATTCTGAAGCTGGACGGAGAACCCTGCAGCTGCGGGAACCGGGGCTGCCTCGAGCGCTACTGCAGCGCGACCGCCCTGATTCGTATGGGTCGGGAGGCCGTTCACGGTCATCCCGAATCCGGCATCCTGGCCAGCGCCTCGGGAGATGCCAGCCGGATCGAGGCGAGGACAGTGATCGACAACGCGCGCACTGGGGATCCCATCGCAGTTGAAGTTTACGGCCGTTTTATCTCCTACCTGTCCCAGGCCATCGCCAGCGTCGTCAATCTGCTGGATCCGGAGGTCATCGTGATCGGCGGAGGCGTCAGCAAGGCCGGAAGCTTCCTGCTGGATCCCATCCGGGAAGAGTATAAGCGTTATGTCATCTTCAATGATCAGCCCATGCCGGAGATCAAGCTGGCGATTCTGGGTTCCAAGGCCGGGATCATCGGAGCGGCAATGCTCTGATCCGGTCGGCATGGCAAACCGAATAAGGAGTGCAGATCAGACATGACAGATTTTCAGTTTTCCATCCGACGGGACGGCTCAGCGCAGCTGGATAGCTTCGACGGCAACGCTGCGGACATTGTCATTCCTGCGGAATTTGAGGGGCATCCCGTCAGGACAATCGCTGACAATGCTTTCTCCTGGCAGACGGAAATCCGCTCCGTCATCATTCCGGATTCGGTAACTGCGCTGGGAGAAGCGGCTTTCTCCTGGTGCGAATCCCTGGTGACCATATCCATTCCGGAATCTGTCAGAACCATCGGCGAATGGTGCTTTATCGGCTGCAGCGCGCTGCGGGAAGTCGTGATTCCTTCCCGCGTGAAAAAGATCAATTATTCAACCTTCCAGTCCTGCGCTTCCCTGAAGTCCGTCATCCTGCCGGACGGAATCCATACCATCGGCCCCGAAGCCTTTTCGGAGTGCCGCAGCCTGGAGTCCATCCAGCTGCCCAAATCCCTTTCCATCCTCGGGGAAGGCGCCTTTGCTGCCTGCGACAGTCTGAAATCCGTAACCATTCCCCGCAAGCTGTCCGAGATCGGATCGAACGTTTTCTCCGGCTGTACTTCCCTGTCTGATTTTGAGATCAGTCCGAACCATGACATCTTTGTGAATGATGATGGTGCTCTGTTTAACCGTGTCACCCGCAGCCTGATTTTCTACCCGTTTACAAAAAAGGATCATGTATACGAAGTCCCGCTGACCGTTCAGACGATCTCGGATGAAGTGTTTTCCAATCATCAGGCCCTGGAAACAGTCATCCTCCGGGAATCCGTCACCACCATCGGCCAGAAGGCATTTTACGGGTGCAGGAACCTGAAAACGGTCACCATTCCATCCAGCGTTTCCCGGATCGGAAGCAACGCGTTCCACGGGTGTTCCTCCCTGACCCGGATCGTGCTCCCTTCCTCTGTGACGTCCGTCGAGTACTCCACCTTCTATGCATGCGCCTCCCTGACCTCGGTCACGCTTCCGGAAACGATCCGGTATATCGCCGCATGCGCCTTCAGCGGCTGCAGCAGTCTGAATTCCATCGTGCTGCCGGAGGGGCTCGTCGATATCGGTGAGTCCGCCTTTGAGGGCTGCCGTTCTCTGGAGACCGTCACATTCCCGGAAAGCGTGACGAACCTCGGGCCCCATGCCTTCGGATCATGCGTGCTGCTGGACAGCATTCATCTCAGCCCGAAAATGAAGCAGATCGCCCCGCAGACTTTTTCACGCTGCAGCAATCTGAACAACGTCATCATTCCGGAAGGGATCGAAGAGATCGGTCCGGAGGCTTTCATCAGCTGCGACAATCTGCTTTCGCTTCAGCTGCCCCAGTCCATCTCCGATATCGCTCCGGACGCTTTTTCCGACTGCCGTCATCTGATGCTGTTCGTTTATCCTGACAGCTATGCCAAAAAATATGCCATGGATTACGATCTGCTGTATTCGGATCTGTAAGGAGCGCCATGACAAAACAGGGGATGCGCATTGCCGCGCATCCCCTGTTGATTTTCCGTCTGAACTTCTGTCCTTACTGTTTCGCACCGCATTCCGGGCAGAACTTTGCACCGGGCGTCATGGCAGCGCCGCAGGAAGTGCAGAAACCGGCAGCCGCCTGCTTTGCGCCGCATTCCGGGCAGAACTTCGAACCGGCCGGAATCGAAGCGCCGCAGGAGGTGCAGGCAGCAGATGCAACCGGGGCCGGCTGTGCCGCCGCGGGAGCAGCGGTGTTGCCCAGGCTCTGGGCAAACATCTGCCCCATGGCTGCCCCGGCACCCATGCCCACACCCATACCGGCCATCCCGCCGTTGCCGCCGTTGTTGGCCGCTTCGCGCATGGCTTCCGCCGCCTGATACTTGGCATACTGATCCAGATTGCCCAGCACGCCCATGCTCGTCCGCTTGTCCATCGACTTCTCGACTTCTTCCGGAAGAGAAATATTTTCGATGACAAAGGAGCAGAGGGTCAGTCCCAGCGCTGCCAGCTTGGGATTGATCGCCTGAAGTGCAAAATTGGAGAGCTCGTCATAATTGGCAGCCAGGTCCAGAGCGGGAATCTTGCTTTCCGCAATCGCATCGCTCAGGCCGCTGACCAGCGTCCGCTTGATCTGGCCTTCAACGCCTTCCACCGTAAACAGCGCGGAGGTTCCAAACACTTCCTTCAGGAAGGTCTGGGGATCGGATACCTTAAAGCTGTAGATGCCGAATGCCCGCAGGCGGATCATGCCGAATTCGGCATCCCGCATCATCACGGGGTTGCTGGTTCCCCATTTCATGTCCAGGAATTGCTTCGTATTGATGAAATATACATCCGATTTGAAGGGGCTGTTGAACCCGTATTTCCAGCTCTTCAGTGCGGTCAGTACGGGCATGTTGCTTGTCTGCAGTTCATACCGGCCCGGCTCAAAGATGTCCGCCAGCTGACCCTCATTGACGAAAATAGCCACCTGGCTTTCACGAACGGTCAGCTGAGCCCCCATCATGATCTCCTTGCCGTTCATGTCATACTTATGAACCATGGTCTTGCCGGAATTGTCAGTCCACTCAATGACATCGATCAATTGTCCCTTAATCATGTTCAGGATACCCATGTCAACAACCTCCCCGGATTCAAAATAAAGATTTATTGTTTGATTCCCGCATTCACGCACAGCGCGTGCAGTGCGGGCAACACCCTGGACTCCTTCAGGCTCAGCTCAAGCCCGAAATATTCCTTCAGATGCTCCATGCCCTTGGACACGTAGATTTTCATGATTTCCGGAAGCGCATCACCGGTTGGCATCGGAGAAAGCCCATGCAGCGGACAGGCAAGGATCAGAATCCGCCCGTCCGGATGAACGGTCGGGAGGACATGAATCCCTTTGATATCTCCGCCAAACGTATTCCGGAGCGCCAGCTCCAGACGATTGTCACCGTATTGCCAGCGGCCTTCCAGCCGGTCATCCGGCAGCGCACTCTGTTCCAGTTCGATCAGCATGCAGGGCTGATCCGCGTCCATCCGGCTGCGGAGCAACCGCATATTCCTGCACAGCTCTTCCCTGCTTTCCACCTTCCCGTTCATCAGGCGGCGGAAAAACTCATGCCGGCATTCCTGAAGCATATCGATTTCACGAAAACGGTCATTGGAAAAATCAGCCCGAATCCGATTGAGCAGCGTATTCAGTTCATTCAGATAGGTGATCACTTCACCGACTGTTCTCCCGGCCTCAAAAATGGAAACATATGGAAAAAATTCCTGCAGATAGGCCAGAATCTTTTCCTCTTCTTCGTGCGAGGAGACGGCAATGGAGATCCCATCCGCATGATGCTTGGCCAGACTGTCCTTCGTGCCCTCAAAATCATGTCGAATGTGCGGCGGTTTAAAGCCAAGTCTTTCCCAGTTCCCAACCTGATTAAACGCATCCAGCACTTCATCCTGATCAGAAACAAGTAAAAGTTTATACATCCCAGACCTCCGTCAAAACTGGAAGATACCTTTACACCAATCGATATTATACAGCCTTCCAATCGTTTATGCAAACTGTTTCCCTCTGTTTCCAGACGGTTTTCGGTATTTTTGATGCATTCTGTGATATAATCATTCCAGGGTTCTCAGACTGGATAACGGGGGACTGGACATGAACATCACGATGCTGACAATCGGTTCCATGGGGGATGTGCGCCCGTTCGTCCTGCTCGGCCGTGAACTCCGGTCGCGGGGGCACACGATCACCATTGCCACATTTTCCGGGTTCGAAAAAATGATTCTTGACGCCGGGCTTGGCTTTTTCCCGCTCAGCGGAAACGCTGCCGCATTCATGGCGTCCATCATGGCCCCGGATACCAATGGGCTGACCTATCTGCCCCATCTCTGGAAAGGCCTGAAGCAGTACGCGCCGGAGCTGATCCGGGACATGGATGAAAGCTGCCGGCATGCGGATGCGATGGTGGTCAATTTCTTCGGATCCGTATATTATTCGATTGCGGAGAAATACGGTATTCCCTGCATCCAGACGTACTACTTCCCCATGGATCCGAACTCTGCTGTTCCCATCTCGTCCATCCGGAACATGCATCTGGGCGCAGCGCTGAACCGTCAGTCCTATAAGCTTGGATATATGGCAATCGGCACGGTGGAAAAGCTGATCCTCTCCCCCTGGCGGAAGGAGAACCGGCTGGATCCCCGAAAGGCATCCTCCCATCCGAACTATCAGATCGGCGATCATACCGTTCCCGTCATCTATGCCATCAGCCCATGCCTTTTTCCCCGCCCGGCCGAGTGGGGACCGTCCATCCGCATGAGCGGGTTCTGGTTTGATGATACGCCGGTTTCCTGGAAAGCGCCGGATGCGCTGGAATCATTTCTTTCCGCAGGCGACCGGCCGGTTTACATCGGCTTCGGTTCGATGGTCTCCGGAGACATGAACCGTCTTCTGACGATCCTGCTCCGCGCCATCCATGCATCCGGAATCCGGGCGATCGTCAGCCTCGGAGACAGGCGGACGGGCCTTCATTCCACCCGGAATGTCCTGTTTGCATCCTATATTCCGCATGACTGGATCTTCCCCAGGGTTCAGGCGGTCGTTCATCACGGGGGAGCCGGAACAACGGCTGCCGGGCTTCGCTACGGCCTGCCGACGCTGGTTATTCCCTTCGCGGGCGATCAGCCTTTCTGGGGGGACCGGGTTTTCCGGTCCGGCTGCGGTCCAAAACCGGTCAACCGTAAAAGCCTGACCGTTCATTCCCTGACGCGCTCACTGATCGATCTCACCCGGCAGGAAAAATATGCCGTTCACGCGGCGCAGATGGCCGCTGCGATGAAGCAGGAGCATGGCGTTCAGCAGGCAGCGGACATGGTGGAATCCGATATCATGAACTGGGGCTCAGGCGCCTGCGCATTGCCATCACCGTCTCCGGAATTCCGGTCAGAATCAGGATCAGCAGCACCATAATCAGCGCGTATGCATATATCTCGGCATACTCGATGAAATAGCTGCTCGTATAGATGGCTTTTCCCAGGGAATTCCGCGTCTGAACGAGATACTCCGCCGTCACCGCAACCTTGAGCCCCATCCCGGCCGCATTCACGAAGGCCTGCCGGAGATATCCGGCTGTCAGCGGAAGATACACGTGCACAAGCACGCGGGCATTGACATCGCTGTTGATTCTGTACACATCAAGGTATTCCGGCTCAATCCGCCTGCATCCTTCATATACCGCCTCGCTGATCAGCGGCACCAGCACGGCGCAGGCAGCGATCACCGGCACCCAGGCATAAGGACAGAGCACCATGATCGTAATGACCAGTACGATCATCGGCATGCTTCGGAGAATCATCATCAGCGGGCGAAGCAGGCTGTGAACCCAGGGAATCAGCCCCTCCGTATATCCGACCGCAACGCCGGTCAGCAGGGACAGAATCATCGCTTCAACGGTATGCAGCAGCGTGACGCCGATCTGGATATACGTATTTCCGGTGCTCAGCAGCCGGACAAAAGCCCGGCTGATCTCCCCGACGCCGGGAAAGATCAGCCGGTCACCCCGGATCAGGCCCAGCAGATGAACCAGCAGGATCACCAGCAGGATTCCCGATCCGAAGGTGAATAGTTCTTTTTTTCCTTTATTCTCCCGCATAGTAGAAATCATCGGAAGGAACTTCCCCGCCGAACTGGCTCAGATCCATTCCGGCAGTGATCGCAACCCACTCCTTCGCCTCGGCAGCGGAAACATAGCGAATTCCACAGTTCGGAATCGCGCTGACCGCCACCTTGGCATTGGGCAGGATCCCCAGTTCCACCGAAGCATTGGCCAGCGTTTCCAGATCGTTCACGGCCATGTCCGCCGCCTGACGGATCCTTTCCAGATAGGCATCCACCGCAGCGGCATCCGCCTTCAGCGTTTCTTCCTTCACGAACAGACCGGCCTGCGTAAAACCGTCCACGCCGGTGATCTCGCCCAGCACTTCATTCAATGCAATGGAGGTCACCGCTTCATTTTTGATTTTCGCAGCCGTCACCGCCGGTTCCGCGGTCAGCACCACCGCTTCCGGATCGCTCAGCAGCAGCTGCTGCGTATTGGCGGCTCCGGCCAGGTATTCCGTCGACGCCGGCTGGATTTCCTTCTTTTCGAGCACATAGCGCGCCACCGAGGCATTGATGGTGTTTTCACCAAAGAGCGTCAATGCGCTGCCATTGATGCTTTCCAGAGAGAAGTCCTTTTTCTGGGAAGCGAACACCAGGTTGCCCCAGGTGATCACCGCCGCCAGGCGATAGGTGGACTTTCCGGCCTTGAACAGCTTCGCTCCGGCATTGACCGGCGCAATGATGAAATCATGCGTCGCGTTGGCAAACTCGGCGGCGATCGTTTCCGCATCCACAAAGGTAAATGCTTCGGGATTCTCCAGGGCCAGACCCGCCACGGCGATCGCAGGCGCGCCGTTCGGGGCGGACAGCGTCATCTCCCCTGTTTTCTCAGCGCATGCAGCGCCGCTGAGCAGAAGCAGCATGGCAAGCAGAACAGCAAAAACTTTTTTCATGATTCAAAACCCTCTTTCTTTTTTTCATTCTTCCGGGATGCCAGAGCGCTTTTCACCGTAACGCCCGGCAGATTGCCAAGCTTTCCGGTCAGCGCCCCGACCTGATCATTGGTTCCTTCCACGATCAGCCCGATCACGGCTGATCCCTTCTGCGGATCCGGAATTCCGATTCTGCCGCGGATGATGGCGCCGAAAGCGGATAAAATCCGATTGATGCTTTCCGCGGATTCCATCTGCTGAATCACAATCCCGATAAATCCAAGCCTGGTTTCCATTTCCATTTCCTCCCCTCATGGCAGAGAAAAAGCACGGCATCAGACGAATCCCTGCCGTGCGGACAGAACAACCATATATCAGCCCCCTTCCCATCTTGCGCCCTGATCTCTCTCAGCGCTGAAACAAGGATATGTCTTTGCCTTCCCTCCGCCTCACCGTTCGGCCTGGCTTTGGTCCCCGGCAGAAACAATATATCATAGGGGGCTGCTTTCGTAAAGAGCTCAGCGGATTTTTTCCGTCATCACTTCGATCGCTTTTTTCAGCTGCGGGTCATTCTCCACGTCCGCAAACTGAAAGTCACCGACTTCGCCTTCCGGAAGCTCGCAGACCACATCCGGCTCGATTCCGACTTCATGCACCTCATGCCCGTCGGGCGTCCGGTAACTGGCGATGGTCACCTGCATACCGGCCCCCCTGCTTCCGACCCAGTATACCCCCTGAACGATGCCTTTCCCGAAGCTGGTAGTTCCGACGATTTCGGCATTGGCCCGATCCCTGAGCGCGCCGGACAGAATCTCGGAAGAGCTGGCTGAATACTCATTCTGGAGAATCACCAGCGGGATGTCCGTCTTTCCGTTCTTCGTCAGGTACTCGCTGTGATCCTCCGACCCGTCCCGATAAACCAGATAGCACAGTTCCCCCTCATCCATGAACAGGTCCGCAATCCTGCACGCCTGATCCACCCATCCGCCGGGATTGTCCCGCAGGTCGACGATGATTCCTTTCGCGTCCTGGGAAACAAGCCGGTTCAGCGCGCTTTCAAACTCCTGATCGCAATGGCCGGCAAACTGATAAAGCTGGATATAGCCGATCTGCTGATCCAGCATCGTGGATTCGACCTGATTGACATTGACTTCGCGCCGCAGAATGTTCAGCGTGATCTCTTCCCCGTCCCGGATCAGCGTGACATCCACGGACGTTCCGGACTCCCCGCGCATAATGCTGACCGCTTCATTCAGATTGTCTGCGTTGACGTACAGATCCTCACCGACCCGGTACAGAATATCGCCCTTCCGGACGCCGGCCTCCTTCGCGGGACTGTCGTCAAACACGCGGACAATGGTGCATTCCTGCGTTTCATAATTTGCGCTGATCAGCACACCGATGCCGACATAGTTGCCTTCATCGTCCTCCCACATGTCCGCGAACTCTTCCGGGTTGTAATAGAAGGTATACGGATCCTCCAGGCCGACCAGCATGCCTCTGGCGGCGTTTTCGAGCATTGCCGTGTGATCCGTTTCCCTGTAGAAAACCTCATCGGCGATATCCATGATATCGAAAAGCTCCGAATATTCCATCAGCCGTTCATACTCCTGACGGCTGATGGTGACCGTATCGCCCGTCTGACCCGCCGGAGCAGCCTGGGCGGGCGCTTGCGCCGGTCCTGCCGCGGTTCCACCGGACAGCAGGCTGTTCATCCCCGTATAGAGCATTCCGCAGCTGCTCAGTACCGCCAGGATTCCGCAAAGGAGAAGCGCCAGCAAAACTCTGTGTTTCATGAATCAAGTCCTCCGGTTGAATGAAATCTGATCATGCATCGCCGATGATTACTCCTCTGCAGGCAGGCTGTTCAGAATCATGAATACAGCGGCATCATGAAAGGTCCGAAGATCATATCCGGTTTCGCGCCGGATTTTTTCCAGTCGGTAATTCAGCGTGTTCCGATGGATGAACAACTGTCTCGATGCCGTGGAAATGTTCAGATCATTCTGAAAAAAGACCGAAATCGTATCCTTCATTTCTTCATTCATGATCCGTTGCATCCCGGGGCTGAACAGTTCATGCCGGAGTGCGCTCCGCTCCTGTGGCGGAATCGACAGGATCAGCCTTTCCAGCGATTGCTTTCGGTATTCAGCCACCTGGCTTTCGGAATGAAAATGGTTCGCGGTATCCAGTGCCTGCATGGCCTGTTCGGCGCTGCGATGCAGGTTCCGCAGGCTGTCCTCCGCGTTCCCGATGCCGGCCTGAAAACGGATTCCCGTCTCCCCTTCCACCGTTTCGATCACGGCCGCTGCATATTCGGCAATATCCTCCGGGGAATGCTCCCGGATCTGTTTGATCAGCGCAACCGTATGCTCCTCCAGATCCGTCAGCACATCCCCCGGTTCCATGGGAGCCAGCTCGGCAAACCGCCGGCTGTCAATCATCGTCGATTGCTCCGGAACGTTCCTGAAAACAATCACGCAACGGCTGACTTCCCGCACTTTTCCAAGGGCCCGGATTGCGGAGTCACGGCTGACCGCGTCCGGGCCGGTCAGCAGTCTCTTCCACAGGGAATGGATATCCGCGGAGCCAGGCTGCTCCTTTGCCAGAGCATCCCGGATCGTCTGCGCAATCCGCTTTCCCTCCGCACTGTCCGGAAAAAGGAGAACCTGCTGACCCATGCGCAGACAGATGGATCCCTGCGCATGCGCAGTCCTTCCGGACGCTTCCGGAATCGGAAGGAGGCATTCTTCCGCCTCCTCCAGGGAAAGCATCCGCACATTCATGGAAAGGCCATTCATGGCGCGCCTCCTTATATTCAATCTTTTTAATATTACCATAAAGCCCGTTTGTTGAAAAGGTTTTTCGGTTTTTCCATTTCCCGGGCGCGGTTGAACATCTGAAAGCGTTGCGTTATAATGCGAAGGAATAATCAGCGCTGGAAAAGGAGGTCCGGAAAGCCATGAAGCATCTTCGCAGTCTTTTCTTTCTCACGGCGCTGCTGCTGGGGATTGTATCCGTTTCCTTGGCCTCATCCCGGTTCACGGATGAACGGTTTCAGGGCGATTTTACCACGGAGAACCTCGATGCCATCATCGAGACGTATTCGCTTTTTGACGGGTGGTACTGGACAACCGCGCCCAATGAAACCCAGACCTTTGTCGGCCAGCCGGAAGCGCCAGGATGGACGGCGACGGCAGTGGAGACGTATCATCGGACGGGATATCTCCACAATGTATACGGCTGCCGCTGGGCGATCGACAGGGTCCTGCCGACCAGCCCCGGAAAGGGCGGCTACGGGGAGTGCTTCGGTTTTGCCCAGTTTATCGGATACCTGCTGTCCGGGGAAGTCAACCCCCACGGAAACTGGAAAACTTTTTACGGGATTGAAGCGGCCGGCGGACACCTGAAGGTGGGCGATATCATCCGTGTGGAATACCGCGCCAATCAAAAAAGCTTCTCCCACAGCGCAGTCGTTTACGCCGTCAACGGCGAAGAGATTCTGTTCATGCAGGTTTCCGGTCTGAACTTCGGACGCATTTCGACAGGTCACGGCCTGTGCGACGGAAATTATACGGATGAAACGTCCCTGGAAACCATCAGTCAGATCCCGGGAATCAAAATCTGCCGCTCCCAGCTGAATCTGGATGACAACTGATCCCCATCTCCGATGAACACTCAAAAAGCGCTCCCGAATCGGTTGACTCGGGAGCGCTACTGATCACAGGGGAAATTACTTGTTCAGGATGGTCTTCTCCGTTTCCTTGTCGAAGAAGTGCAGGTGGTTGGTATCGAAGGCAATGCGGATCTTGCTGCCGGCCTTGCTGCTGGTGCGCGGATCCACGCGGGCGATGATGTTGCCGTCCTTGCCGGTGGTGCTCAGATACAGATAGGTTTCAGAGCCCATCAGTTCGGTCACTTCCACGTCCACATCGATGGTGGCGGTGGAGAACTCAGCCAGCTTGCTCTCGTCATCGTGAATGTTTTCGGGACGGATACCCATGACAACATCCTTGCCGATGTAGCTTTCATCCACGAACTTGGAAATCTTCTTGTTCGGGACGACGATCTTGTTATCGCCAAACTTGGCAACAACATCCTGGCCTTCACGATCCAGCTTGACATTGAAGAAGTTCATCTGGGGGCTGCCGATGAAGCCGGCGACGAATTCATTGGCCGGATAGTCGTACAGGTTCTGGGGAGTATCCACCTGCTGCACAACGCCGTCCTTCATAACGACGATGCGGCTGGCCATGGTCATGGCCTCGGTCTGGTCGTGCGTAACATAGATGAAGGTGGTCTGCAGGCGCTGATGGAGCTTGGTGATCTCCGTACGCATGGCAACGCGCAGCTTCGCGTCCAGGTTGGACAGAGGTTCGTCGAAAAGGAAGACCTTCGGCTCACGGACGATGGCACGGCCCAGAGCAACACGCTGACGCTGACCGCCGGACAGAGCCTTCGGCTTCCGGTTCAGCAGGTGAGCGATGTCCAGGATCTTGGCGGCTTCTTCAACGCGGCGCTTGATCTCATCCTTGGGGGTCTTCCGCAGCTTCAGACCGAAAGCCATGTTGTCATAAACGGTCATGTGCGGATACAGCGCGTAGTTCTGGAACACCATGGCGATGTCGCGATCCTTGGGGGCGACGTCATTGACCAGCTTGTCTCCGATGTACAGTTCGCCGTCGGAAATTTCTTCCAGACCGGCGACCATGCGCAGGGTGGTGGACTTACCGCAGCCGGAAGGACCGACCAGAACGATAAACTCCTTGTCTTCGATGTCGAGCGTGAAGTCGCTGACGGCGGTCACGTTACCGGTATAAACCTTGTAGATGTGCTGAAGGGATACACTTGCCATTTGCAGATCCTCCTGTCTTTCTGATATCAGGGTCCTCCCCTGAAACTGATGACATTGTATCAAAGGAGAATAAAAAAAGGAATTGCCCGTTTTCACAAGCTTTTCCTTTTCATTTTGTGCATATTGCACAAAACCTTACCGATGGTTCCGGATTTCATTTCTCTCCAGCCGGATATTGTTGATCAGCTCGCTCATCTTCCGGTCCGTTTCGGCAAGCAGCGAGTCAATATAGTCCAGCGTATTCTTGTGCAGATTGGCCGCTTCCTGCCGGGCGTTTTCCTTCAGCTCGTCGCTTTCGACCCGGGCACGGCGGACGATGCTTTCCTGCTCCACAAGCTCTGCCGCTTTCTTTTCAGCGTCTTCAACGATCCTGCCCGCTTCCGCCTTGGCCGCTTCCACGCATGCCTTCGCCTCATTCTGGGCCCGTTCCATCATCGCATTCGCCTCATAGCCGGCCCGCTCCATCATCTGCTGCGCCTTCTGGGTTGCCTCGTTCACCGTCGTCTGGGCCTGTGCGGATGCGCTGTCCAGAATTTCATTCTTTTTCTGTTCCGTTTCCTTCCGGATGGTTTCTTCCTGCTGAACAATTTCGGCGGCCTTTTCCACCGTATCCGGCAGGTTTTCCTTCAGATATTCAAGCCGCGCAGTCATCACATCGCGGTTCACAATGCAGGTTTCGCTGTTGAGCAGCGTCTTTTTTGCATTCCGAACCTCATCCATCATGACGCGCACTGCATTCAGACAAAGCTCAGCGCTGTTGATATCCGTAGCCATGAAAATCCATCCTCCGTCTTCATCATATTTGATTGATCATCATCACACGCGTGATGAGTATTTATTTCTTCAGATACTGCTCAATTTCCTTCCGGACCGATGCAGGAACATATGCCCCGATATCCCCGCCGAAAGCCGCAATCTCCCGGACCGCTGAGGATGAAATGCAGCTCAGCTCCTCCGTTGATGGCATCAGCAGCGTTTCCATATCCGCATAAATGGAGCGGTTGATGGCTGAAGCGGTGATTTCCTGTTCAAATTCCGCCGTGCTCCGGACGCCGCGGATTACGACAGCATCCGGGTGCATCCGCATATAATCCGCCAGCAGCCCGTCCCACTGCTCCACGGACACATTGCTGAATTCCCCGCACGCTTTTTCCAGCAGCCTTGCCCTGTGTTCAGCCGGGATCGTCCCGGTTTTACGGATGTTCACCATAACCGTAACGATCACCTCATCAAAAATGCCGGCAGCTCTTTCGATCAGGTTCATATGACCGACAGTCACCGGATCAAAGGATCCGGGAAAAACGCATCGGTTCTTCATGGTCCTGTTTCCCTCCCATTCCGACTCAGGCTTCTGTAAAGAAGGTGACGGCACAGAAGCCCCACTTCCGCTCGTCCGTCTTCCGGAGCGTATCCCCTGTCATCGGCTGCACGCCGGCTTCATGCTCCAGGATCACAAGCCCGTCCGCAGAAAGCAGCGGATGAATTGCCCGGAACACTTCCTGCAGATCCGTCATCGAATAGGGCGGATCCAGAAAAACAAGGTCAAAGGTTCTCCCTTCCGACTTCAGCCGCGATACCGCCTGATGCCAGTCGCAGAGCAGGATTTCTGCCCTGTCCGAAAAACCGAGTCCCTCCGTATTGCGCATCTGAACCCGGTGCGCTTCCCGGGAGGAATCCACCATGACAGCGAATGCCGCACCCCGGCTGATCGCCTCCAGACTCAGCGCCCCGGAACCGGCAAAGAGATCCAGCACAGTCCGTCCGATCAGGCGATTCTGAAGGATATTGAACAGGTTTTCCCGGACGCGGTCCAGCGTCGGCCGGGTATTCCGTCCGGCCGGCGCATCAATCCTCCGTCCGCGTGCCTCTCCTGCAATAATCCGCATGATGATGCATCCCTCAGTTCAGCTGTTCAGGGGTACGGCCGGAACCTGCGCCCCGCATTCTGTTCTTCCTGGTCCTGTTTTCCCTGCGGCGGCGAAGCCGGGCGTTCTCCGCGATTTCCGTATGGATCTGAGTTCTCACATTTCGCCCGCCCATGTATCCGCAGCCATATGCGATCACGGGCAGAAGCAGAATGACCGGAGAAAGCCGTTCAACGAGCAGTAGCAGGTCAGCATCCGCCGTTCCGGCCATGCTGATGAACGGCATGATGCAGATCCTGACGACGATCCGAAGGATGTCCGGGAAGGTAAGCGAGCTCGCCTGCGTATAGGTCACGAGCGCGTCGCCGATCTCGTTTCTCCGCAGGAAACTGTTCATCCATCCGGGCAGCGCCCCGATGCCCGTCATCTGACGCTTCGTCGTGAAGGCCAGGATCAGCGCCAGAATCAGAAAGGGCACAACCGCCAGCAGACATGTCAAAAAGCCCTTCAGATGATGATAGCACAGCGCCTGTTCCCCGGAGGAGACCTCGATTCCCTTCTCCCGGCGCTGGTACAGGATCTCGCCTCTGGCCACCGCATCCGTCCCTCTGGAGAGACCCTGATGATAAAAGACGAACAGAATCAGCGCCGCAATCAGGATATTGACGGCAATCCGCAGAATCGGGCTGTCGAAGCTCGTCATGGAACATACGATAAAAGTCATCAGGAATGAAAGAATGAATACGCCGAACAGCTTCAGCACATTGCGGAAGGACTCCTCATCCCAGATCTTTCCCATCAGATAGGGTTTCCGGACTTCCTGAACCGGTTTTTTCTTCCTGGCCATAAGACAACCTCCAGATTAAAATTCCTGACTGAAATCATAGATTCGTTCCACCCGGCTTCCGGCGCTGAGCAGAATTTCGTAGCTGATCGTACCCGCCCATCGGGCCAGATCCTCCGCGGTAATCCGCTCCGGACCGGACGAACCCATCAGAACGACTTCGTCGTCCATTCGGGCATCCGGGATGTCCGTTACGTCCACCATCATCTGATCCATGCAAATGCGGCCAACGACGCTGGCACGCTTTCCGCGGATCAGCACTTCCGCCGCTTTCCCGGCGCACCGGTGATAGCCGTCCCCGTATCCGCAGGTCACCGTGGCGATGCGCATCGGACGCTCGGAAAGGAAGGTTCGGCCGTAACTGATGTATACGCCGGAAGGAATTTCCTTGACGTAGCTGATCCGCGCGGTCCAGCGCATGCACGGTTTGAGCGGAAGGCCGGTTTCCACCGGAGGATACCCGTAAAGGCTGATTCCGGCCCGGACCATATCCATCGCCATATCCGGTCTGCGGTGGATCACGGCAGAATTGGCGCAGTGCCGGAGGACCCCTGCGTCAAGGATGTCCGTCATGTCCCGGAAAATCCGGTACTGATGCTCCGTGTATTCCATGCCGTCCGGGCCGTCATCCGCGTCGGAAAAATGCGTAAACGTCCCGGTCAGCTTCACGTGCGGCGAATGCGCCAGCGCGCGCAGCACAGCGTCCCGTTCCGCCGGATTGCGGACGCCGATCCGCCCCATGCCCGTGTCGATCTTCAGGTGAACTTTGGTCTGTTTTTTATGTTCCTTTGCGCTCTTCTCGCAGATCTCAACCATTTCAGGCGAACAGACCGTTTGGATCAGACCGGATTCCGTTCCCTCGTCCACATCATCGCGGCTCACGGCACCCAGCACCAGAATCGGCGCCTGGATCCCGCTTTTCCGAATTTCCGTTCCTTCTGCGACGGAAGCGACCGCCAGCATGGAGGCACCGCCCTCCAGCGCTGCCCGGGCCACCGGAGCGGATCCGTGGCCATATCCGTCCGCCTTGACAACCGCCATCACGCCGACGCCTTCCGGTACCATACCGCACAGCGCCCGCATGTTTTTCCGGATATTCTCCGGGAGAATCACCCGCCTGTTTCGCGGCATATTCACAGCTGAGAGCCCCCTTCTTTGTCCTGCTCACGCTGCAGCTGATGCCGGTGGATCTGATCATTCAGCAGGTTGATGTCCCCGCAGCCCATGGTCAGCACCAGATCTCCGCTCTGCCAGTGGCTGCGAAGATATGCTTCCGTGTCATCAAAGGTCGGCGTCCAGAATGCGTCGATTCCGTTTTCCCTCATGCCGTCCACAAGCATGCCGCTGTTCAGGTCGCCGGGATCCGCTTCCCGGGCTGCACATATATCCGTCACCAGGGTATAATCTGCCGCTTCGGTACAGGTCAGATACTGATCAAACAGCGTGCGCACGCGGCTGAAAGTATGCGGCTGCATAACGGCCCACAGCCTTCCGTGGCAGCGTTTCCGGGCAATGGACAGCGCGTTGCGCATCTCCGTCGGGTTATGACCGTAATCATGGAAGATCTCGACGCCGTCGATCACATCGGTTCTCTCAAAGCGCCGATGGGCGCCGGTAAACCGTTCCAGGGATGCTGCCGCCTCCGACGGCAGGACGCCCAGTTCAACAGCGGCCGCAAACGCGGCCAGGGCATTCATCCGGTTGAAATCTCCGGGGACGCCCATCTTCAGGCGTGCCGCTTTCCGACCGCAGTGCATGACATTGAAGGTCGCGTATCCTTCCCCGTCCTCCTCAATCCGCTCAGGGTACCAGTCGTTCTCCCCGTCAGAACCGAAGAAGACCTTCCGGCATTTCAGCCGGTTGATCTGACGGCGCACGCGGGGATCATCCCCATTGCCGATGGCGATGCCGTCATCCGGGAGCTGATGCAGAAATATTCCGAACGTATCCTCGATTTCGTCCAGATCCCTGTAGCAGTCCAGATGATCCGCATCGATGTTCAGCACCACCGCCATTCTCGGATGCATATGCAGAAAGCTGCGGTTATATTCGCAGGCTTCAGCAACAAACAGATCGCTTCCGCCCACGCGAACGCTGCCGCCGATCGCATCCAGACGCCCGCCGATATGAACGCTCGGATCTTTCCCGGCTTCCATCAGGATCTGGCTGAGCATGGAGGTAACCGTCGTCTTTCCGTGGGCGCCGCATATGCCGACTGCCCGGTCATATCCGTCCATCAGCTGCCCCAGAAGCTCCGCGCGCTCGATGGATGGAATGCCAAGCCGGTCCGCTTCCATGCGTTCCGGATTGTCCGGATGAATGGCCGCCGAATATACGACCAGATCCGCGCCCCGGACATTTTCGGCCCGGTGCCCGATCATCACTTCTCCGCCCTTTTCGCGGACATGGTGGATCAGATATCCTTCGTCCCGGTCACTGCCGGAAACCCGATATCCTTCCGTAATCAGCATTTCCGCGAGTCCGCTCATGCTGCTTCCGCCGATGCCGATCAGGTGAATTCTCTTTCCCCGGTAGTCTCTGATATGTGCCGTTTCCATTTGACTCTCAGTCCCCAATCACAATTCTGGGATTTTCCCGGCTGGGCCGGTACAGAACAAACCTGCGTCCGATCTGCTGAATCGGTTCCGCGTGGGTCCTCTCGCAAAGCTCGCTCAGCGCTTCCCTTGCGGAGACCGGCGCCCCCTGCTGAACGCATCCCTTGATCAGCTCGCGCGCTTCCAGCGCATCCTCCGCTTCCCGGATGGTGTGATCGGTGATTCCGTCCTTGCCGATATACAGAATGGTATCCAGCGGATTTGCCATCGCACGGAGCGCAGCCCTCTGTTTCCCTGTCATTTCTGAAACCTCCATCCTTATTCCACAAAGTCAAATTCCATGCCCGCGATCCGGACTGTGCTGCCCTCCCCGGCGCCTTTTTCGCGGAGCGCATCGATGACGCCGAGCCGGCGAAGGGTTCTGTGGAACCAGTTCAAGCTTTCCAGATCGTCAAAATTCACGCTGTCGATCAGTCTTTCCATCCCGGGACCGGCCACCTCAAAGACACCGTCGTCTACGATGATCTCAAAATCATCCCGGACGGAGGGGTTCTCGGCCTCTTCCTCTTCCTCCGCATAATGCAGAATGGGCGGAAGGGTCTCCAGTTTTTCCGCCACGGCGTCCAGCAGCGCCTCAAACCCCTGATGCGTGGCAGCGCTGACCGCAAACACCGGGCATTCCATGCTTTCCCCCAGCATTTTCATCCGCCGGAGGTTTTCCTCCGCACCGGGCAGATCCGTCTTGTTGCACACGATTATCTGAGGCAGTTCGGACAGATTGCCGTAATGATCCAGCTCCGTGTTGATCTGATCCAGATCGTCAACCGGATCCCGCCCTTCGCTTCCCGAAATATCCACCACATGAAGCAGGAGCCGGGTTCTTTCGACATGGCGAAGGAAATCGTGTCCAAGACCCGCGCCTTCCGCCGCGCCTTCGATCAGCCCCGGTATGTCCGCCAGAACGATATCCTTTCCGAATCGCCTCACGATTCCGAGATTCGGCGTCAGCGTCGTAAAATGATAATTGCCAACCTTCGGCCGCGCGCTGGTCACCACGCTGAGGATCGAACTTTTCCCCACGTTGGGGTAACCGATCAGGCCGACGTCCGCGATCGTTTTCAGCTCCAGCCGGATGGTTTTCACTTCCGTTTTGATTCCCGGCCTGGCAAAGTTCGGCGCCTGCCGCGTCGATGTGGCAAAGTGCTGGTTTCCCCATCCGCCTTTCCCGCCGCGCAGAAGCGTCCGGATCTCTCCGCTCTGATCCATGTCCGCCATGACTTTTCCGGTTTCATCGTTCCGGATCACCGTACCGACCGGAACCTTGATCAGCAGGTTCTCTCCCCGCTTTCCCGTGCATCGGTTGGCGCTTCCGTCCCCTCCGTTTTCCGCCGTATACTTGCTCCGGAACCGGAAATCCAGCAGCGTGTGCATGTTGGGATCGGCCATGAACTGGATGTCACCCCCGTTGCCACCGTCACCCCCGTCCGGCCCACCGTTCATCACATATTTTTCCCGGTGAAACGATGCAGAACCGTTGCCGCCGTTGCCTGCCTTGACGGTAATCCGAACCTGGTCCACAAAATTGCTCATAAAACCCCCGTAAAAAGGATCCTGTCCATCAGTTTCTCAGTGAATGCAGCGGCGCCGGAATGCGCCCGCCGCGCGCGATAAAGTCGTCATTTTTCATCGGATTCACCGGCATGACCGGCGCAAATCCAAGCAGTCCGCCAAACTCGACCCGGTCCCCCGCTTTTTTTCCGACAGCAGGTATCACGCGGACCGCGGTCGTCTTGTTGTTGATCACGCCGATCGCCGCCTCATCCGCGATGATGCCGCTGATCGTTGCCGCGGAAGTATCCCCGGGGATGGCAATCATGTCCAGTCCGACGGAGCACACGCAAGTCATCGCCTCCAGCTTCTCCAGCGTCAGCACGCCGCGGGAGGCCGCTTCTATCATTCCGATATCCTCACTGACCGGTATAAATGCGCCGCTGAGCCCCCCGACATGGTTGCTGGCCATGACACCGCCCTTCTTGACGGCATCGTTCAGCAGGGCAAGCGCGGCCGTGGTGCCGGGCGCACCGGCCATCTCCAGCCCCATTTCCATCAGGATATGGGCCACCGAATCCCCGCGCGCCGGCGTCGGAGCAAGGCTCAGATCCACGATTCCGAACGGAACGCCCATCCGCTGGCTCGCTTCCCTGGCCACCAGCTGTCCCACCCGGGTGATCTTGAAAGCCGTCCGCTTGATCGTTTCCGCCAGCACGTCAAAGGGCTGACCCCTGACGGATTCGAGAGCGACCTTGACCACACCGGGGCCGGAGACCCCGACATTGATCGCGCATTCCGGCTCTCCTGTCCCGCAGAACGCACCTGCCATGAACGGATTGTCCTCCACGGCATTGGCAAACACGACCAGCTTCGCACATCCCAGACCATCGGAATCCGCCGTCAGCTCCGCCGTTTTCCGGATGATCTTTCCCATTTCCCGGACGGCGTTCATATTGATGCCCGATCGGGTCGACGCAACGTTTACGCTGGAACAGAGAAGCTTCGTTTCGCTCAGAACCTCCGGAATGGACGCGAGCAGACGCTCGTCCGCCTTCGTTGCGCCCTTGTGCATCAGCGCGGAATAGCCGCCCAGAAAATTGACGCCCACCTCCGCTGCCGCCCGGTCCAGCGCTCTGGCGATGGGCCGCGGATCCCCCTGGGAGATCAGGCTGACCGGTGTGACGCTGATCCGCTTGTTGACGATCGGAATGCCGAATTCCGTTTCGATCTCCTCGCCGGTATGCACCAGGTTACCGGCAAGCTGACAGATTTTGTCGTACACCCGCTGTGCGCATCTTTCCGGATCCGGATCCGAGCAGTCCAGCAGGTTGATCCCCAGGGTGATCGTCCGGATATCAAAGTTTTCCTCCTGAATCATGCGCATCGTCTGAAGGATTTCGCCTGTTTCGATCATCTTTCCGCCTCCGTCAGATTCTGTGCATCGCGTCGAAAATATCCATTCGCTGCAGATGAATGGTCATCTTCAGGTCATCCCGCACCGGCTGGAGCCGGCGGTTGATCTCTTCAAAGTCAAGCTGGGCCCCATCCAGATCCACCACCATCATCATGGTAAAGTATCCGCCCAGGATCGTCTGCGTAATGTCCAGAATATTGATGTTCATTTCACTCAGCTTCGTCGCCACAGCGGCAATGATGCCGGTGGTATCCAGCCCCGTTACGGAAACCAGCGCCTTGGTCATCTCATTTCCTCCAGCATACAAAAATACATTGTATTATAGGCCCTGCCTTTCTCATTTGTCAATTTGGCTTTTATTTTCCTTCATCATATGATATAATTCACAGGTTACCATCTTTCCTGTGAAGGGGGCTTTTCCGTTGGAACCGATCATTCTGGCTTCCGGTTCTCCGCGCCGGTGCGAGCTGCTGAAGATGGCCGGGATTCCCTTTGAGGTTTTCCCCGCCGATGTGGATGAAACCTGTGATCTGCCGGCGCCTGAAACGGTTGTGGAACTGAGCAGGAGAAAAGCCCGTGCTTCCGCCCAAAGCCATCCGGGGCGCTGGATTCTGGCCGCGGATACGCTGGTTTCCATCCGGGGGGAAACCCTGGGTAAGCCGCACGGAGAAGACGATGCCGTTCGGATGCTGCGCAGGCTCAGCGCGAATGTGCATCAGGTTTATACCGGGGTAACGGTGATCTCGCCTTCCGGTGACGAGCTGACCGGGAGCGAATGCACGGACGTGACTTTTGAAGCGATGACCGAGCGCGAGATCCGCGCCTATGTTTCCACGGGTGAACCGATGGACAAGGCCGGCGCCTACGCAATCCAGGGGCGTGCGGCCATGTGGATCACCGGAATCAGGGGATGCTATACGTCCGTGATCGGACTGCCGCTTCCCCTGACACGCAGGCTGCTGGAGCAGGCCGGATATTCCGTTTTCGCCTGGACAGAGGCGAAGGAGACAGGGAAATAAGCAAAGGAGACTGAGACAGGATATGCCATTCTGGGCACCGGATATCGGGATCGATCTGGGAACGGATCATGTAAGCATATATGTGCGGGGACGGGGAATTGTTGTCAGCGAACCCTCGCTGGTCGTGCTGGACCGGGAGTCGAAACACAGCGTTCGCGCAGTCGGCGATGAAGCCGCCTTCCTGATGGGAAGGTCGCCGGACCGGCTGACCGCTGTTGCCCCCATCGTCAGCGGTCAGAGCGCGGACTTCGATATGACGGAGATGATGCTCAAATACTTCATCCGCAAGGCGATCGGCGTCAGCTATATCGGAAAGCCGCGGGCCATTCTGAGCATCCCCTGCTCGCTCGACGACGTGGCGCGCAGGGCGCTGGAGGAAGCCATGCGGTTTGCCGCCGGCGGAAAGCACATTTATCTGATTGAAAAACCCTTTGCCGCTGCGATCGGAACGGGCCTGCCGGTCTACGACCCGGTCGGGAGCCTGGTGGTCGATATCGGCGCGGGGACGACGGATGTGGCGGTCATCTCGCTGGGCGGCCTGGTCGTTTCCAGGAGCATTCCGGTCGGCGGGGCGAAGTTCGATGAGGCCATCGCAGAATACCTGCGGCGGGAATGCGGGATCCTCGTCGGAAAGGCAACTGCGGAGAATATCAAGAAGGATCTGGCGGCTGCCCTCCCGCTGGAGGAGGAGCGAACGGTCCGAGTCAGGGGGATCAGCCAGCTGAACACCAGTGCCGGGGTGGTGGAGTTCACCTCCAGGCAGGCGTATCAGGCGGTCAAAAGCCCCGTGGCGGCCATCGGGCAGGCGATCCGGTGGGTGCTGGAGCGGACGCCTCCGGAGCTGGCGGCGGACATCATGAAGAGCGGCATTCATCTGACCGGGGACGGAGCGAGGCTGTTCGCGCTGGATCGGTACATTTCTGAAAGCCTCGGGATTCCGGTGCTGCTGGCACGGGACCCGGGAGACTGCTGTATCCTGGGGATCGGATATCTGACGGAAAACATCCAGCTGGTATCCGCTTCCGGCGGAAAGCAGAAGCGATTCGAGAAAATGCAGTAACATCATCAGGCAGGACGGAGGTGAGAGGAGATGGCGGGACTGCGTCGCAGGAAAAAGACCGAGGCGGTCGAGCGCCCCGTGGCTGTGGACGATTTCATTTACGACGAGCCGGAGGAAGGCACGGATACCCTGTCCGCCGTCTCCGATACGCCGGAGGAAGCGATCCGGAAGATCCGGAAAGGAAAAACGCCCGTTCAGCGTGACGCATACGGGGTTGATTCCGAAGAAGAAAGCGCTTCGACGGACGCGGCGGACGGAGCGGAAGACCTTTCTCAGGAGCAGGCAGAAAAAGCCGAAGGGCGAAAGGTATACAGCGGCGGGATCATGCTGGATAACGATCTGCAGCCCATCGAGACGGAAGGTCGCCGGAAGGGGCTCCGGGAGCATCGGCGGATCCGGATTCTCATTCTGGGAGGGATCACAGCGATCCTGATCGCCTTCGTCGGTGCCTACATCTTCCATCGGATCATGCCGGAGGTCGGAATTCTGGGAGCGCCGGAAAGCGCCATCAGCTCGGCGGTAACTCCGGTGCAGAGCTTTTTCTCCGGGCTTACGGAAGCCGTTGCCGGATATTTTCGGGGAATGAAGCTCAGGGCCAACATTGAAGCCGCATACAACGCCGTCGTGGCGGAAAACGAGCAGCTGACTTATCGCGCCATGCTGGCGGATGAACTGGAGCGGACGCTGAGCCAGTACGAGGATCTGAGCGATGAAATCCGCGCCAACCGCGAGATGCGCCCCATCGTTGCCACGGTCATCGGAAAATCCGACAACAACTACTTTTCCACCCTGACCATCAGCAAGGGAACGGCAGACGGCGTGGAGGACTATATGGCCGTAACGGTCGGCGGAGCGCTGGTCGGATACACGGAGAACGTTCAGGCGCATTCTGCAACGGTTCGGACCGTGATTGATTCGGATGCATCCATCGCCGCGCTGATCCAGTCCAGCCGGGACCACGGAACCGTCCGCGGAACGCTGGGAATCGACGGAACCCCGATGTGCCGGATGTATTACCTGCCGGATGATAATCTGCCGCGCCCGGGGGATCTGGTGGTCACCAGCGGAGTCGGGCTTTCCTTCCCCAAGGGAATCCCGATCGGCGTGATCCGGGAGAGCACGCGGGGAATGGAGAACAACAAGCAGTATATCGTACTGGAACCGCAGGCGGACTTTCAGCACCTGGAATACGTGATCGTCCTTCGATACAAGCCGAAGGCGGAGGAGGTCCAGGGCCGTGAAAACGGTCGGACGGAAATCGAACTGGTTCCGCTTGAGAGCGCCAGGCCTTCGCCGATTGTTCCGCAGATCGCGGCATCCCTTTTTGACGAAGCGACGGCCACGCCGTTGGGAATCGGTGAGCCGGAGACGCCAACTCCCTCCCCGGAAGCAACCGAAACGCCGTCGCCCACCCCGTCGCCGTCCGCAACGCCTGCGCAGGAGGAAGAGCCGGAGATCGAGTATCAGATCGTGTCCCTGCGGGGAGAGCCGACGCCATCGCCCACACCGACCCTTGAGCCCACGTGGACGCCCTATATCACGCCGGATCCCGAAGGAATGACATGGGAAGAGGAGGAAGGGGAATGAACTTCGCCCGACGCAGCGGGATGTATGTCATCCTGATTCTGTTCGGATATCTGAGCGAGGTGACCATCATCCCCTATATCCGCCTCGGCGGAGTGAGTCCGAACATGCTGTATGTCGTCATCGGGATCGTCACGGTGGCTTACGGAAAGCTGCGCGCGTTCTGGGCCGGAATGATCTATGGACTGCTCGTCCAGATCATGCTGCCCAGTGGTCCGTTCCTGGATCTGGGGCTGTATTCGCTGACAACGCTGTTCGTATCCTTCGCTTTTGCGGACAAACCGCTGAAAACCATTGAGTATGAACGGGCGATGAACCGCGAAAGGCGCGAAATACCGGCCTGGGCGCGGACCCTGGGATGCACGATGCTCAATACGTTCCTGTATGAAGCGGTACGGATGACATACATCTATCTCGGCGGCTCCCGGCTGGACGGAGGACACTTCCTTCGCGCCGCGCTCTCCGTGGTCGGAACCGGGCTGCTCTGTGCCCTCATCATGTTCCCGGCACGCCGGCTGATATTCGGCAAAAAAACGGAGCAGACGGTGATCCGGCCTGCCCCGGTCACTTTTGAGAAACGGTAATTCATGCATGGCTCATGCAGCGAAAGGAGGCGGGAATCTGTGCTGATGGAAGATAAAAAGAAAAAACGCCGTGCGGATTTCTGGCGCTACGCGGCATTTCTGGCCGTATTGCTCGGTATATTTGTCTGGTTGGTATCCGGTCTGATCACACTTCAGCTGAAGGAAAGCGAAGAGTTCAGGGAAAAAGCGGAGGGCACGCGGACCTATCCCATTGCGCTGCGCGGTAAGCGCGGCAGCATCACAACAGCCGACTCCGTGGTGATGGCCGAGGATGAACCGATCTACAACGTTACCTTTCACAAGGATGCCGCACAGAATTCGAAAGCGGAATATCAGCGGTACACCGAATCGATCACCCGGACGATCGGGATCATTGAATCGGGTGGCGGAAAGATGGCCGTCGATTATGTGATCCGGCGCAATCCGGAGAGCGGCGAGTGGGAATTCAACTTCGGAAGCGGCGTATCCGAAGGCGTGCTGGAGACGCGGGAGCGGCAGTGGCGCAGCAACAACTATGCCACCGGCCGGAATTACGCCACGGCCGCCCTGTGCATTGACTCGTTCCGCAAGCGGTACCAGATCCCTGAGGATACGGACGAGGAGACGATGCTGAAGATCATGGCCGTCTACTCCGAAATGCAGATGAACATCTTCAACAGCCAGCCGATTGTCATCGCAAAGGATGTCCGGTACGAAACGGTTATCGAAATCGAGACCCAGTCCATGCTGCTTCCCGGGATGGCGATCGAGATCGGCACCAAGCGCGTTTATCCCCGTTCGACGCTGGCAGCCCAGATCATCGGATACACCGGGGCCATCCCCAGCCGGTCGATGTGGCTGCAGCTGAAGGCGAAGGGGTATGCATACAACGATACCATCGGGCGCGATGGCATCGAAAGCTCGATGGAGGACTGGCTGACCCAGAATTCCTCCCTCCGCAAGGGCAGCCGCGTCGTCGAGCGCGACCAGATGAGCCGCGTGGTGCGCGAGCTGAGCTACACCCCGCCGCAGGACGGAAACAACGTAAAGCTCACCCTCAACGCTGCCTTTCAGCAGGTCGCCGAGCGGTGCCTGGCTGCGAACGTCAATTCTACGCGGGATCTGGAGGAAAGCAAACTGGCCGACCCCAGATGGCAGGAGGCCAACAAAGCGGATATTCATAACCGGAACTGGGTCAAGTATCCCCTCGCCCTGGCGGAGCACGGATGCCTGATCGTGCTGGATATGCAGTGCCGGGTGCTGGCCCTGGCCAATTATCCCACATATGACCTGAACGCGCTGGTTGCCGGCGGACAGGATGCCATTGCCATCCTGTCCGATGAGCGGAACCTGCTGCTCAACTATGGCATTCACACCCGCGGAACGCCCGGATCCATCTTCAAGATGGTCACCGGAATGGGCGCGCTGGCGACCGGTGAACTGACGCCCACCGAGCGCATCTCCGACGAAGGATATTTCACCAAATACAATGCGGATCTGACCACGGCGCCCAAGTGCTGGATCAACAAGAATTACCGCTACAAGCATGCCAACCAGACCATCATCGAAGGGCTGAGCCATTCCTGCAATTATTTCTTCTACACGCTGGCGGACCGTCTGGGTGAGGAACGGCTGTACCGGTATGCCTCCCTGTTCGGGCTGACATCCAAGACCGGAATCGACCTGCCCGGCGAGGTGCGCAGCGTGGTCGGGAGTCAGAACACGCTCTATGATCCTTCCCGCCCCGTCAACGAGGCCAATCAGGATACTTCCCTGCCGATCATCGTGTTCAACTCCATCAAAACCCATCTGAAGAACTGCGGCAAAAGCCGCAACATCGAATATGACGACGAGCGTCTCAGTATCTGCGCCAAGCGGCTGATGGACATGGCCGTCAATTACGGTGAAGGCGACTGGCTCGAGCACATGCGCACCATCCTGATGGAAGAGCTGAACATGACGAAGGAAATGGTGTATCTGCAGACCGTGATCGGTGATACATACAACTACATGAACGATATCAAGTGGGGCGGCGGCCAGACGATTCTGGCCGGAATCGGGCAGAGTGTCACCGTGCTCACCCCCATCGCGGTCGCCCGCTACGTCGCCACGGTCGCCAACAACGGATACCTGTACAATGTTTCCCTGATCGACTCCATCACCTCTCCCACCGGTGAAATCCTTTCCCGGCGGGAGCCGACGCTCATTCACCGACTCGAGGGCAGCGATGAGTACCTGCCGCTGATCCGCGAAGGGATGGCCGGCGTGGTGGACGAGAGCGGTACCGCGGATAAGTATTTCCGCCACTGGCAGTACAAAAATGATATCGCGGCCAAGACCGGAACCGCTCAGGTCACGAGCATCGACCTGGAGGATAACAGCTGGTTCGTCTGCTTCGCACCGTATGATAACCCTGAGATCGCTGTGATCTGTTTCATTCCCAGCGGGTATTCCGGTTCCGAAGCGAGCAAGGCGCCCCGGGACTTCATTGAATGGTACATGCAGCAGAAGACGCTGCGTAATGTCGACGTATCGCTGCCGGCCGGAAACTCGCTGGCGCCGTAAGCAGCAACTGACGGGAATACGCGAAACGGAGGGAGATCGGTTGGGTCAGTCCATATGTATCGCCAGTGGAAAGGGCGGGGTCGGCAAATCGACCATTGCCGCGAACATCGGTGCCGCCCTCGCTTCCATGGGCGCAAAGGTAGTCATCATTGACGCGGATATCGGGCTGCGTGCCCAGGATGCGCTGCTGGGCCTCGAAAATCAGGTCGTTTATGACCTGGTGGATGTCGCCGGAAAGGACTGCGCACTCGATCAGGCGCTGCTTCATCATCCCGTTTACCCGTCGCTCGCCCTGCTGCCTGCCGCCCAGTTTGCCCGGGCCAAGGCGCTCGATAGCGCACGGCTGAAGAAGATTATCCGGGATCTGCGGGAAGCGAACGATTTCGTGATCGTTGACTCCCCTGCCGGCGTCGAACGCGGCTTCCGCAACCTGCTCGGTGCCGGAATCGGACGGATGATTCTCGTGGCCACGCCGGACGATATTTCCATCCGGGATGCGGAGCGCGCGGCCCAGGTCATCGAAGCCCGGCACTGCATGGAGGAAAGGCCGGAGCTGATCGTCAACCGTCTCGACGAAGGGCTCATCTCCGCGGGAGAGATGTATTCCGCCCGCACAGTGGCACAGACCCTCGATATGAACCTGATCGGCGAAATCCCCGAGGATCCGGCCGTCCCCCGCGCCGCACTGCGCCACGCGCTGGTGCTCCAGTACCAGTGCGAGGCAAGGAATGCGATCAATCGGATTGCCCGGCGGCTCCGCGGCGAACAGGTATCCCCGCCGGACTACGGAAGCCGCCGTCCGCCGCTCATGCGCCGGCTCTTCCTCCGCCAGCTGAAGGAGGTCTCATCCCTTGACAATCACTGACGATTCCCGCCGCAGCCGGGCCCACGTGGACGGCGTGCTGATTGCCCTCGTTTTTGCGATGTCGCTGTTCGGAATCGTGGCCGTCTGCGTCGCCACCTTTTCCCCTTCGTCATCGGCAGACGCATCCTTCCTCAGCCACATCTTTGAATCCTCCTATGCCACGCGGCAATGCCTGTTCCTGCTCGTCGCGCCGCTGGTCGTCGGCGTCATCATGGCCTTTCCCTATGACCTGCTGCGTCGCCGCGCGGAAATGATTTACTGGGCCGCGTTCATTCTGCTTGCCGTCACCACCGTGTTCAACGGCGCACAGGGCGTCAAGGCGTGGCTGGACATTCTGTGGGGATACACCATTCAGCCTTCCGAGTTTACCAAGCTCGCCCTGATCCTCGTGCTCGCCAAACAGATGGCAAAACAGGACAGGCCGCTTTCCGACCGACGGTCCTTCATCCGCACCTTCATGCTGGTGATCGTCCCGGGCGTGGTCATTCTGCTCGAGGGTGAAACAGGATCCCTGCTGGTGATCATCTTCATGTTTGCCGTGATGATGTATTTTGCCAACGTTTCCATGAAAACCCTCTCCATTCTGGCCGCCATCGCCACCCTTGGCGTGCTCTCCCTCTACGGGTTCATGGTCGCCACCGGCTCCACCGACTACCGGCTCGCGCGCATCGCCGGATGGCTCAACCCGGAGCTCTATTCCTCCTCCGACGCCTATCAGCAGACCATGTCCCGGATGGCCATCGGCTCCGGCGGCATGAGCGGGAACGGGATGTTCGTCCAGGGCGCCATCAGCCAGCTGAACTATGTTCCTGCCGACTGGACGGACTTTATCTATGCCACGATCGGAGAAACCTGGGGTTTCATCGGGTGCGTCGCCGTGCTCGTCGGTTATTTTCTGATCCTGCTGCGCATGCTGTATCTCGCCTTTTATACGCGGGACAAGTTTGGCCGGCTCATCATCATCGGCGTCATGGGCATGCTTCTTTTCCATGTGCTCGAAAACATTGCCATGACTCTGGGGCTCATGCCCATCACCGGCATACCGCTCCCCTTTCTCTCCTACGGCGGATCCAACATGATGACCAACATGGGCGGCGTCGGACTCGTCCTCAACGTCACCCGCAACCGTTCCCTTTCCGTGCCGGTCAATACACCGCAGCTCATGCACAACCCCTATCGCTTCCGCGGGCACTTCCGCACCAGATCCTACTGAGGAGGAATCTATGAACCGTTCCGATTTTAACGAGGATTATCTTGTCGCTTCCCCCGATTATGCAGGGGTAATGAATCAGGATGTGATTCCCTGGCTTGAAACAATCCAGCAGCTCAGGACGGTTCCGGGCGCGGGGGATGCGCCGCTGTACACCGTCTCATACCCTGCGGAGGCGCCCATCGCCACGGCCCTGATCGTTCACGGTTTCACCGAAAATGCGTTCAAATATCAGGAGCTGATCCACTCGCTTCTCAGGAACGGCTTCTGCGTTGTTGCATGGGATCAGCGCGGACACGGACGTTCATATCGGGCAGAGGGGATTCCCGATCCCTCCGTCACCCATGTCGATGCCTTCGATGAATACGTGGAGGACATGAAGATCCTCTGCAGCGGGATCCTGCCCGGCATGCCGGGGCCATATGTGCTGTTCGCGCATTCCATGGGCGGTGCCATCGCTTCCCTCTTTCTCGAGCAGGAGCCCGATCTTTTTTCCGCCGCAGCTCTGTGCGCCCCGATGATTGCCCCCAATACCGGCGGCCTCCCGGCTTTTCTCTCCTCCGCCGTCTGCCGCACCGCAATCCTGTTTGGCAGAGGCAGACGGAATCCCTTCTTCATGAAGCCCTATGCCGGACCGGAGGATTTTGAGACCTCCTGTGCCACGGATGCCGCCCGCTTTGCCTGGTACGACGAGGTCAAAGCCTCCCGCCCGGAATTCCAGAACTCCGTCCCGAGCTACGGCTGGGTCGCCCAGTCGGTTTCCGTCACCCGGCGGATTCTCGCTCCCGGTGCTCCCGAGTCGATCCGCTGCCCGGTTCTTCTCTCGACGGCCGACCGGGATTTCAGCGTGCTTCCCGGCCCTCAGAAGGCGTTTATTTCCCGCGTCCCGAAGGGGCAGCACCTCTTCGTTCCCGGGTCACGCCATGAAATATACCGTTCCACCAATGACGTGCTGTTCCCCTGGTGGCACCGCATTCTCTCTTTCCTGAAAGGAGCGCCTGACTGATGAATTCATCCGTTCGTCCCCGCTGGCCTTTCTGCGTTTTTCCTATCGTGCTCTTCCTTTTTGCGGCTTTCCTGGCCTGGTATATCCCTTCATACGCCTCCATCCGCTTCTCCATCACCGATGCACATCTCTCCCTCGAAACCAGTCAGGGAAGGGAAAGAAAGCAGGAGGCCGAATATGCCCAGGTGCAGGCCGAACTTCCTTCCGTAAGGGAGCGCATGGAGGAACTCGCTCCGCAGGCCGCCCGGGCGGAGGCGGAGATCGCTGAGCTGAAAGCCCGCCGGAAGGAGCTTCGCAAACAGAAGGAAGCGCTGGCCTCAACGGACGGTTCTCTGACTTCACCGCTGGAGGATCATCATGAATAAGCGCATCATTTGGGTTCTGTCCGTCGTCTGCTGCCTGGCCCTGATCACTGCCTGTTTCCTGATCCTTCGGTATTCCGCACTCCGGCAGGAGCTGAATGCCGTCAATCGCGAACTTGCGGATTCCATGGCATCCTGGAAGGAAACCGCCTCCCTGAAGGAAAGCATGCAGGAGGAGCTGAAAGCGGCGACGGAACAGCTGCGGGACATGGAGCTGACATTGCAGGAATCACAGGAAAGATCTGCTGAACTGAAGGAAGATATTGCCGCCCTGGAAGCGGAGATTCAGGTGCTGTCCCCGTCCGACCTTTCCCCGGAAGGCTCTCCCTGACATTTCGGATGACCGTCGGAAGAATCAAACTGTCAAAAATTCCATTTGACATTGATGGTCAGTTGTGATATTATACCTTTTGTTGTCAGGAGCACCTGATGATATCTGGGTGTGGCGCAGTTTGGTAGCGTGCTTGAATGGGGTTCAAGAGGCCGGAAGTTCGAATCTTCTCACCCAGACATAATCCGTTGAGTTTCATCGCTCAACGGATTTTTATTGTCACCCGGCTCTTTATGATGTAAAATATAAAGGATTATATATACGGAGGAAGTGTTGTTCATGACAAAGCTGGAAACTTCCCTGCTGGATCTGCTGAAGGAAGACTGCCGCCTTCCGCTTGAAAAGCTGTCCGCCATGACCGGCGCAACCATGGAAGAGGTTGCTGCAACGATTGACGATCTCGAAAAGCGCCGGGTCATTCTGCGCTACGCGCCGATGATCAACTGGGATCTGACAGACCGGGAACGGGTGGAGGCCATTATCGAAGTCCGCGTCACCCCGCAGCGGGATATGGGATTTGATGCAATCGCCCGGAGAATTTACTGCTTTGACGAAGTCAAGAGCGTTTTTCTGATGTCCGGATCCTATGACCTGCTCGTGCTGGTTGAAGCCAGGACGCTGAAGGAACTGGCCGGCTTCGTATCCGGAAAGCTTTCTCCGCTGGAGAATGTCACTGGGACCTCCACCAGCTTCGTTCTCAAACGTTATAAGGAAGAAGGCGTCATTTTCGATTCGGGCGAATCTGATCACAGGCTGGTGATCTCACCGTGAATTATGACCGGTTTCTGAACGAAAGAATTGCGGCTGTTCCGCCCAGCGGAATCCGCCGTTTCTTCGACCTGGCTGCCAACATGAAGGATACCATCTCCCTGGGCGTCGGCGAGCCGGATTTCAAAACGCCTTACTCCATCCGGTCCGTGGCGGTGGATTCGATTCTGGACGGAGAAACGCAGTATACCGCCAACCGCGGCCTGCTGGAGCTGCGCCAGGAGATTTCCATCTATCTTTCCGGGCGATATCACATTTCATATGACCCGAATACGCAGATTCTGGTCACCATCGGCGCGTCCGAAGCGATTGATCTGGCGCTGCGCGCCATGCTTTCCCCCGGTGATGAGGTGCTGGTTCCGGAGCCCAGTTATGTTTCCTATTCGCCCGGCGTTATTTTCGCCGGAGGAACGCCCATCGGCGTTGAAACCCTGGAAAAGGATGAGTTCCGTCTGAAGGCCGAAAATCTGGAAAAAGTCATTACGCCCAGAACCAAACTGCTGATCCTTCCCTATCCGAACAATCCGACCGGCGGAATTATGGAAAAATCGGATCTGGAAGCGGTTGCGGATGTCGTCCGGCGGCATGATCTGTTTGTAATCTCGGATGAAATCTATTCGGAGCTGATGTATGACGGGCGCACGCATGTCTCTTTTGCTTCCATTCCGGACATGTATGACAGAACGCTGACCATCAACGGCTTCAGCAAGTCCTTCGCCATGACCGGCTGGCGTGTGGGATACGCCTGCGGTGCGGCGGAGATCATCGGCATCATGAACAAAATTCACCAGTACAGTATTATGTGTGCACCGCGTCAGGGGCAGGTGGCTGCAGCGGCCGCCCTGCGCTCCGGCCGTGAAAACAATTATGAAGAAGTCTCCCGGATGCGGGACAGCTACGACCGGCGCCGCAGGCTGATGGTGCATGCCTTCCGGGAAATGGGGCTTCACTGTTTTGAGCCATTCGGCGCGTTCTATGTATTCCCTTCCATCCGTTCAACGGGGCTGTCCAGTGAGGAATTCTGTTCCCGCCTTCTGAAGGAAAAAAGCATTGCAGCCGTGCCGGGCACGGCTTTCGGCCCCTGCGGCGAAGGCAACATCCGCTGCTGCTACGCAACCGCGATCGATAAGCTGAATATCGCGCTCGACCGAATGGCGGATTTCGTCGCCTCCTGCCGCTGATGACTGATAATCGGAGGATCTTTCATGCTTCGCAGAACCCTTTCCATTTTTCTTCTTTTCCTTTTGATTTGTACCTGTGCGTTTGCAGAGGATGACGATCTGGAGATCGAGGATCTGATTGAATATGTTCCCCAGGCATCCGGTCCGAAGCTGACGCTGGACGATGACGGTGCCGTCATCATGACCATCACCTGCACCGGAGATCTGACGGTCGGCGGGGATAATTATCACCGGAAGGATATCTTTACGCCCGAGCTCAATGCCCACGACGGAGATATCAATTTCACCATGCAGAACGTCCGGGATATCCTCGCCGCAGATGATCTGACGCTGGTCAATTTTGAAGGCACGCTGACCGATACAAAGTATGTACCGGACAGCAAGAAAGGGAATTCCTTTCTGTTCAGTATTTCACCTTCCTATGTTTCCCTGCTCACTGACAACAGCATCGAGGCCGTTTCGCTGGAAAACAATCATGTCATGGATCATGGCGAGGAAGGATACGAGGACACGAAGAACACCCTGCGGGAAGCGGGCGTGATCTATTCCAATTCCGAAGAGATCGGCGTGTTTGAGTTTCAGGACATCCGGATTGCGATGCTTTCCTATCTGTGTATCGACCGCTACGGAAAGCCCTTCGGCGGATTTGATACCTTCGAGGAAAAAGTGGTGCATGATATTCAGGAAGCCAAGAAGTACTATCCGCTGGTCATTGTCTCCTTCCACTGGGGCCGGGAGCCCACCGGCGAGCAGCCTTCCCTGGGATACATCACCACCGATAACCAGATCCGGCTCGGCCGGATGGCGGTGGATGCCGGCGCCGATCTGATTGTCGGCCATCACCCCCATCGGATTCAGCCGATTGAAATGTATAACGGGAAACTGATCTGCTATTCTCTGGGCAATTTCTGCTTTGCCGGGAACAGCAAGCCTTCCGATATGTCCGCGTTCATGCTGCAGATCCGTTATCGCATCAAGATGGGCAGCATTTCCTACAAGGATTTTCGGATTATCCCCTTCCGGATTTCATCCACCCGAAACCGGAATGATTTTATTCCGACCCCATTTCCCGTCGGATCGGAGACGGATTCGATTCTGACGATTCTGCGAAACAACAGCAAGCATCTGGAATACGCATTGGTGGATTATCCCTTTGAATTTCAATAATCCTGTTGATGGAGGCGCATGATGCTCGCATCATTTCTGCTGGATACATGTCTTGAGGCCGGAATTGATTTCTTTACAGGCGTTCCGGATTCCTATCTGAGCGGTCTGTGCAATGAACTCTTCACCCGCTACGGGACAGATCAAAAGGAGCATATCGTCGCCCATAACGAGGGAGGCGCTGTCGCCCTTTGTGCGGGACATTACCTCGCCACTGGCCGTCCCGCGCTCTGCTATATGCAGAACAGCGGCCTGGGGAACGCCATCAATCCGCTGGCATCGCTGACGGATCCCGGGGTTTACGGGATTCCGCTGATGCTGGTCATCGGCTGGCGCGGAGAACCCGGGCAGAAAGACGAACCGCAGCACATCACCCAGGGCGCGATTACGCTTCGCCAGCTGGAGCTGATGGATATTCCGTATGCAGTGCTCTCCCCCGAAACGACGGAGGCAGCATTTCTGGCAGATTTCCAAAGGCTCAGAGCCTGCCTCGATGCCGGCCGCTGCGTTGCAGTCGTTGCCCGGAAGGGCTCCCTGAAATCGCTCAGCAGTCCGTCTTATGCAAACCGGTTTTCGCTTTCAAGGGAAAAGGCGGCTGAAGTTCTTCTCTCCTTTACAGGCGAAAAAGACGTCATTGTATCGACGACCGGAAAGCTTTCCCGCGAGATTTTTGAGCTTCGGGAACAGTCCGGTCATTCCCATCAGCAGGACTTCCTGACCGTCGGGTCCATGGGGCATGCCTCCATGATCGCCCTGCGAATCGCCGAGGAATGTCCGGAGCGAACCGTATGGTGTCTGGACGGTGACGGTGCCATGATGATGCATCTGGGGAGCCTTCCGCTGATCGGCCGGCGGAGGCCTTCCAATTTCAATCATGTCGTGATCAATAACGGTGCCCATGAGACCGTGGGCGGTATGCCGGTCTGCTCCGGAAAACTGAACATCCGCGCGCTCGCATGCGCATCCGGCTACACCGAAGTCCTGCAGGCTGATTCTGAGCATACGCTTGCCGAAGCGCTGAATGAGTGGAAAAAAACGCCCGGGACGGGACCGCGGATGCTCGAGATCCGCTGTGCCTGCGGCGCAAGGTCCGATCTGGGAAGGCCCACCACCACCCCCATCGAAAACAGAGATGCGCTGATGCAATTTATTACAAAAAGTTCACAATTTTGACCACAAGATGTAGTGTATCCCCATTGACAGTCAACTGATATATAGTTATTATTGAGTTTGAATTTGAAAACTGTCAGGGGGGATTTTCATGATTGCCGGGTATAATTGTAAACCGGTATTTCAGTATCAGTTTCGCCCCCTGATGAACGACCGGCGCGCTCCGGATGGCGGTTTCTGCATCATTCTATATGAAAACGGAGTTCTCTCCTTCAGCACATATGATGTCACCGGTGCCTTTATGGATGAGCTCTGTTTTTCCTGCCCTTCCCGCGTGCTGCACTGTTTTTACAGTCTGCTGCACAACGCCGGCAGCTGGCTTCCCGCGTGTCCGGTGGATCTGCGTTCCGCGGGCATCACGCCGTATGCCTCCTCCTTCGCGTTTGACGGATATGATCCCGTCCGCATCTGGGGGATCAACGATCTGCTTGTGGAGCCGGCCGGTTCGGAGGGCGGTTTTTTCTCCCGTCACCTGTATGTTCTGTTTGAAGATGTTGCCAATCTGTTTGCTGAAATCGGCATACGGCTGACGCTGGACGGTTTTCAGTGGGATCCGCAGCGGATTCAGCCCTTCCGGAAGAATCCCACCTATTCGACCGGGCAGCAAAGTGCCATATAATCATTTGATTCTGCGCGCCCGATTCCGGGGCGCTTTTTTTGAAGGAGGAAGATCACTTTGAGTATCCAGGATATGCATCGGGCATGGCTTTCCTGTCCCGCCATGCCGGAGGAACTGCTGCAGGATCTGAGGCTCATGAACCCGGAGCAGATGAACGACAGCTTCTGGCGTGACCTGGCGTTTGGCACAGGCGGCCTTCGCGGCGTGCTGGGTGCCGGCACCAACCGGATGAACCTGTTCACCGTGGCCAAGGCGACCCGGGGACTTGGAAGATATCTGCTGGAAGCGTTCCCCGCGCCTTCCTGCGCCATCAGTTTTGACAGCCGGATTCACAGCGAGGATTTCGCCCGGCTTTCTGCCGCCGTGCTGGCTTCCATGGGAATCCGCGTTCATCTTTACCCACGGCTCCAGCCGACGCCGATGCTTTCCTTCGCCGTCCGTCATCTGGCATCTTCCGCCGGCATCATGATCACGGCTTCCCATAACCCTTCCAGATTCAACGGCTACAAGGTATATGGGGCTGACGGATGCCAGATCACGCTGGACGCAGCGCAGCGCATTCTGGACAAAATCAGTCAGGAGCCTGTCCTGGTGGATCGCCTGCCGGAATTTGATGAATACCTTTCTTCCGGCATGATCTCCTGGATCAGCGATGACGTCATTGAAGCATACTATCAGGCCGTGTGGAAGCTTCGTGTCCGTCCCTGTGACACGCCGCTCCGGCTGGTCTATTCTCCGCTGAACGGCACGGGCAATATCCCGGTCCGCGAAATCATGAAACGGATGGGAAATATCCGTGTCACCGTGGTTCCCGAGCAGGAGCTGCCGGACGGGCATTTCCCCACCTGTCCCTACCCGAACCCGGAGATCCGGGAAGCCATGCAGCTCGCCATCCGGACGACGCTGGAAACGGGAGCGGATCTCTGTTTCGCCACGGATCCGGACTGCGACCGGATGGGGGCCGGCGTGCGGAAGGGAGATCATGTGGAGCTGATCAGCGGCAACGATATGGGTATCCTGATGCTGGATTACCTTTGCCGTTCCCTTCCCGATTCCGCAAAAGAAAACCGTGTCGTTGTCAAGACCATCGTTTCCACCGACATGGCTGCCGCCATCTGTGAAAAGTATCATATCGAGCTGCGCAATGTGCTGACCGGATTCAAGTTTATCGGCGAACAGATCGGTCTGCTGGAAAAGGAAGGGCGGAAGGATTCATTCCTTTTCGGCTTTGAGGAAAGCTACGGCTATCTTTCAGGCACCGATGTCCGGGACAAGGATGCAGTCAACGCCGCTCTCCTCCTGTGCGATCTGGCCGCTCAGCTCAAATCCGAAGGCAAAACACTCCTGGATCGGCTCGATGAGCTGCGGACCGAATTCGGTTTCTTTGCCCAGCGGCTCCTGACATTCGAATATGAGGGTGAGAACGGTGCAAGGCAGATGGACTCCATCATGGCCAGGCTCCGCGGCCCGCTGGATCAGATCGTGCCGGCTGATCGGGAAACCGCATCCCGCACCGATTATCTGAAGGATGAAACCGGTCTTCCGAAGAGCGATGTGCTCGAGTTCCGCCTGCGCAGCGGTCTGAAATTCATCGTACGGCCCTCCGGAACGGAGCCCAAGCTCAAGGCCTACCTGTTTGCCCGCGGAGAGGATCAGGCGTCCGCAGAAAAGATCCTGGACGGGCTGGAAACCTCTGTCCGTCAGCTGTGTGAGTAAAACAGCGCACAAAAAAACCGCCCTGCGGCGGTTTTTTTGATCCGTTTTAAATCAATAACGGGGCTGACGCTGCGCTTCGAAGCACTCGCGGCAGTACACGGGACGATCTCCACGGGGCTGGAAGGGCACCTGGGTCTCACAGCCGCAGCCATCGCAGATCACGGTGTACATCTGGCGGGGAGCGCCTCCGTTGCCATTCTGAGCACGACGGGCCGCACGGCAGGCCGGGCAGCGGCTGGGCTCATTCTGGAAACCCTTCTGGGCGAAGAATTCCTGCTCGCTGGCAGAGAAAACGAATTCGTTGCCGCAGTCACGGCAGGTCAGAGTCTTGTCTTCGTACATGGGAAAAACCTCCTCAAAAATGTTTGTTTACCCATACCATTGGTGATGAATCGTGCCCCGTTCCAGACAATGGTTATGATAAACAAACCATGGAGGAAGTGAACCGCAGCAGTAACGACCAGGGGTTGGGCTTACTCAATCATTATATCATGCTGTTTTTTATTTGTACATGTATTTTTGAAAAAAATGTAAAAAAAGAATCGCTTCTCAGCGATTCAAGGCGAGGTGCCATCCAGATTCGAACTGGAGAATAAAGGTTTTGCAGACCTTCGCCTTA